>JANNFM010000104.1:0-36306 GCA_031379795.1 Alphaproteobacteria bacterium | reverse complement strand
TCGATCGATTATTCCACGGAGGAGACCAACTTCACCCTGGGCCTCACGGCCCTGGCCGGACGTCTGGACCGGCGCGCCCTGGTGGTGGTGTTCACCGATTTCGCGGACGCCACCAGCGCCGAGCTGATGATCGAGAACGTCGCGCGGCTGATGCGCACCCACCTGGTGTTGTTCGTGGTGTTCCGTGACGAGGAACTGGAAAACCTGGTCAGCCGTGAGCCGCGCGAGCCGCAAGATGTGACCCGCGCAGTCATCGCTGAGCAGCTCCTGGCGCAACGCGGATCGGTGGCGACCCGATTGAAGCGAATGGGCGCCCAGATTGTCGACGCCCCCGCCGAGGGCCTCTCGGCTGGGCTTCTCAACGGCTATCTCGACGTCAAACGGCGGGGGCTGATCTGATGGCCGACCTGCAACTGAAGAGCTGGCGGTTCCGGGCCGAGCGTGAGGCGGATTGGCGTCGGCTTGAGACGCTTCTGGGCAAGGTGGAAACCCTCGGGGCGACCAAGCTTCGGCGCCAGGAGCTGCTGGAAATTCCGCTGTTGTATCGACAGGCCCTGTCATCGCTCTCGGTCGCGCGCTCGATCTCGCTGGATCAGAACCTGACCAACTACCTCGAGGGCTTGTGCACCCGGGCCTATTTCGTGGTCTACGGCACGCGAACCCGGTTGGCCGAGCGTGTCCTGCGGTTCTTCCGCCACGACTGGCCGACCGCTGTGCAGGCGCTGTGGCGCGAGACCCTGGCCTCATTCCTGATTTCGGCGATCGCCACCGTCGCGGCCTTCATTCTGGTGCGACGCGATGGAGACTGGTTCTTCAGCTTCGTGGAAGCCGGTCTGGCCGGCGGGCGCGATCCCACCGCCTCGACGGCGTTTCTTCGCGAGACGCTCTATACCAAGGTGACGACGTCGGAGGGGTTGTCGGCGATGTCGACGTTCCTGTTCACCCACAACGCCCAGGTGGCGCTGTTCGCCTTTGCGTTGGGATTCGCCTTCTGCCTGCCGACCGCCGCCCTGATGGTGATGAACGGGGCCATGCTGGGCGCCTTTCTGGCGCTGTTTGCCTCCCGTGACCTGGGGTTCGAGGCCACGGGCTGGTTGATGGTCCACGGCACGACCGAACTGCTGGCGATCGTCCTGGCCGGCGCCGCGGGGTTCTCGATCGGCTGGGCCGTGGCGTTTCCCGGCGACAGGACCCGCGTGGACGCCGCCAGCGAGTCCGGACGGCGCGCGGGCGTGGTCATGGCCGGCGTCGTGGTGATGCTGCTCGTGGCGGGCCTGCTGGAAGGATTTGCGCGACAACTGATCCAGGTCGACCTGGCCCGGTATGCCATCGCGGGCCTGATGCTGACGGGGTGGCTGACCTATTTCTACTGGCCGCGGCGGAACGCCACGTGACCTGGGCCGGGGTTGTCAAACCTGTGAAAGGCAAGCGGGTGCGCCGCGAGGCGGACGATGGTGGTCGCGAGCTGGTGACCCCGGAGGGCGTGGATCTCCACCTCAGGGTGGCCTCCTATGCCGACAGGTTCGTGGCTCTGTTGCTCGACTTTCTGTTGTTGGGCGCTGGCCTTGTGGCGTTCAGTCTTGCCGCGCTTGCGGTCGCTGGCGTGACCAAGGTGGACTGGATGAACGAAGTGCTGGGCGTCGTCTGGCTGCTCGGCATCTTCCTGGGTCGCAATTTCTATTTCGTCGCGTTCGAGATTCAGCCGCGCGCCGCGACGCCGGGCAAGCGCGCCATGGGTCTGCGGGTCATCGCCGCCGACGGAGGACGGCTGACCGCGGAGGCTGTCTTCGTGCGGAACGCCATGCGCGACATCGAGGTGTTTCTGCCCCTGACCTTCCTCGCCGCCCGGGGCCAGGGCGTGGACGCGGCCCTGATCACTCTGGGCGCCATCTGGAGCGGGATCTTCGTGGTGTTTCCGCTGTTCAATCGTGACCGACGCCGGCTGGGCGATCTGGCGGCGGGCTCCATGGTGGTCAAGGTGCCCCGTCGAACCCTGCGGCCGGATCTGGCCGACACCGAGCGCACCGTGTCACAGGGGATCGTCTTCACGCCGGTGCAACTTGACGCGTACGGGGTCAAGGAGCTGCACGTGCTGGAGGACGTGCTGCGGGCTGGCGACCGCAAATCCGTGGCCGAGGTCGCGGCCCGGATTCGCGTCAAGATCAGTTGGCAGGGCGCGGGTGATCTGTCCGACCAGGCGTTTCTGAACGCCTACTACGCCGGTCTGCGGGGCCGGCTGGAAAGCCGGATGCTGTTCGGACATCGCCGCAAGGACAAGTTCGACACCTGACGCCGGTCAGGTCGCGCAGGCGGCAACGATCTCGGCGCGCAGCTCAGCGATCCCGGTGCCTTTTTCGGACGAGGTCGCCAGCGCGCGCGGGAAGGCGGCGGGGCGCTTGGCGATCTTGCGCTGGGTCTCGGCGGTCACCTGGGCGACGTCGCGGGCGCTCAGCTTGTCGGCCTTGGTCAGGATGATCTGGTAGGACACCGCCGCCAGATCAAACGCCTCCATCGCCTCCAGATCCACGTCCTTCAGGCCGTGGCGGCTGTCGATCAGCAGATAGGCGCGCTTCAGATTGGGCCGCCCGCGCAAATAGGATCGCCCCAGGTTCTGGAACTTGTTCTTGGCTTCGCGGCTGACCTTGGCGAACCCATAGCCCGGCAGGTCGACCAGCCTGAGCGTCTCGTCGCAGACGAAGAAATTGATCTCCCGCGTCCGGCCCGGTGCCGTCGAGGCCCGCGCCAGATGGGTGCGTCCCGTCACCGCATTGATCAGCGAGGACTTGCCCACGTTGGAGCGCCCGGCAAAGGCCACCTCTGGCAGATCGGCCGGCGGCAGACCGGCAATGGCCACCGCGCCCATCATGAAGCTCACCGGATGGGCAAAGAACACCCGTGCCGCCTCCAGCGCCTCGTCGTCGAACGCTGCGGTGGGTTCGAGGGGCTCGCTCACGCAGGCTCCGCCGGTTTTCCGGTGATCCGTCGGATCAGCTTGTCGATGGGATTATCCACCTTGAAGCGCCGCATGATCACGTACTGCTGCATGGCCGTCAGGATGTTCGACCAGGTGTAATAGACCAGCAGGCCGATCGCGAACTGCGCCATGATGAAGGTGAACAGGATCGGCATCAGCTGGAATATCCGCTGCTGCATCGGGTCCGGCGCCGGCGGGCTCATCGACGTCGTGAGCCAGGTGGTGATCCCGTACAGGATCGGCAGGATCCCGATGTGCAGGAACCCGGGCGGGGTCCCATAGGCCATCAGGCTGCCGATCAGCGGCAACGTACCCGGATCCCAGGGGATCGCGCCGAACAGGTTGAAGATGGTCGTCGGATCCGGTGCCGACAGGTCCTTGATAAAGCCCACGAACGGCGCGTGGCGCATATCGATACTGATCTGCAGCACCTTGAACAGGGCAAAGAATACTGGAATCTGGAAGAGGATCGGAACGCAGCCGGCCAGCGGATTCACCTTCTCGCGCTTGTACAGCTCCATCAGCTCCTGCTGCTGCCTGGGCGGGTCGTCCTTGAACTTGACCTTCAGCTCCTCCATCGCTGGCTGAACCTTCTTCATCTTCGTCATCGACTCGTACTGCTTGTTGGCGAGCGGGAAGAAGATCAGGCGCACCACGACCGTCAGGGCGAGAATGGCGACGCCGAAGTTGCCGACGTGCAGGAACAGGAAGGCCAGGAACTGCGAGATCGGCCGGGTCAGGAACCACAGCATCCCCCAGTCGATGGCCTCATCCAGGTGGGCAGCGCCGATGCTGGTCTGATAACCCTTGAGGACGGGCTCCTGCTTGGCGCCTGCAAAGATGTGGATCGTCGAACTGACCTGCTGGCCCACTGGAATGGCCCGCGCCTGGCCCACGAAATTGGCATCAAAGATGTCCAGCGCCGCCGCCTTGGTGACGCGGTAGCGCGCTTCGAACTGTTCGTTCTGCGCGGGGATCAGGGCCGCCAGCCAGTAGTGATCGGTAATGCCGATCCAGCCGCCGGTGGAGGTGTGGGCAGGGCCGCCACCCTCCTTGGCCCACTTGGCGTATTTCACCGGTCGCCGCTCACCAGCGAACCAGCCCATGCCGCCTTCATGCACGACAGAATTCTTGCCCAGATTGTCCGGGACGCCTTGCCGCTGGATGGATCCATAGGGTGCCAGAGTGATCGCCGCCGCGCCGGTATTGGCGACCGTGTCCTTCACCGTGAACATGAACTTGTCGTCGACCGAGATCAGCCGCGTGAAGGTCAAGCCCTGGCCATTGGCATAGGTCAGGGTGATCGGTTGGCCGGGCGACAGCACCGAGCCCGCCGCCAGTGTCCAGACGGTCTGGGCGGTCGGCAGGCCAGGCACATTGGCTCCGGTCCAGCCCATGTCGGCGAACCAGGCGTGCTGGGCACCCTCCGGCCGCAGCAGTTCGACGGGCGGCGAACCCTTGTCCATCGTCTGGCGATACCCCACCAGATAGAGGTCATCGATCCGGGCGCCGCGCAGAGACAGCGAACCCTTAAGTGCTGGCGTGGCGATCGGGACGCGCGGGCTGGCAACGATCGCCGCGTCGCGGGTCATGGCCTGGGGAACCTGCGGCACGGCAAGTCCGGGACCAACCGCCGGGCTTGTTGCCGCAGCAGTCGCCGCCGCCGCAGCCTGGCGCTGCCGATCCTGGGGCTCGATGACAAAGAACTGATAGACCATCAGCAGCAGGGCCGCGCACACGAAGAAGATGATCGTGTTGCGAGTGTTGTCGTCTCTCATGAGCGGGGACGCGTGTTTCCAACAAGGGAGGGGGCAGGCCCACTGACATGGGGGGCCGGATGTTCGGTGGCGAGCCTTAACAGCGCGCTTTTTACATCGTCAAGCAGGCGGGTCCAGTCGCGTGTGATCACCCCGGTGCGGGCGATGATCACATAGTCGGTCCCGGGGGCGGCGATCAGGGGGAGAATCTGTCGCGCGGCCTCGCGCATCCGGCGCTTGGCGCGGTTGCGCTGCACGGCGCCACCGATGCGTTTTGTGGCGGTGAAGCCGACCCGGATCACTTCGTCATCGTCTTCCCGGGGACGGGCCTGCACGACGATGGCGCCTCTGGCGCAATAGGGCGCTTTGGCGCAAGCGAGGAACTCGCTGCGTTTTGTCAGTTTTCGGATAGGGGTTTGGGCGTCCGTCACGCGGACACCTTAACTCGAAACCGGTCTTAGGCGCTCAGGCGCTTGCGGCCCTTGGCGCGGCGGCGTGCCAGGATCTTCTGACCATTCTTCGTGGACATGCGAAGGCGAAAGCCGTGACGGCGCGCGCGCACGAGGCGGGACGGTTGAAAAGTGCGCTTCACGGGGAAAGCTCCGGGGTCGAAAATCGAGGCGCGGTGGATAGGGGAAGGTGGGGGATGTGTCAACCACCGTGTCCGGTCCAACGCCCCCTCCACCCCTTCGGGGTCCCCCTCCCCCGTTGAAACGGGTGAGGAACAAGACGCCCATAGCTCCTCACCCGCTTGCGGGAGAGGGGGACCCCGAAGGGGTGGAGGGGGCGTTGGGATTGCGTCGTCTACGCCAGCGTCATCGCCACCCGCAAGCAACTCACAGATCCGGCCGGATGATCGTCTTGCCCACCACCTTGCGCTGGGCCAGGGTCTCGAAGGCGGCGCGCCATTCGCTCAAGGGGTACTCGGCGTCGACGCGGGGTTTGACCAGCCCGTCCTCTGCCATCTTCCAGATCGCCTCGTTGTTCTCGCGGCCCTTGCGGGGGAACTGGCGACCGTATTCGCCGGCGCGGACCCCCATCAGCGAGATACCTTTGATCAGGGCGATATTGACCGGCATCACCGGCAAGCGGCCCGACGTGAAGCCGATGGACAACAGGCGGCCTCCGAAGGCGATGCAGCGCACGCTCTCGTCGAACACGTCGCCGCCAACCGGGTCATAGATGACGTCGGCCCCGCGCCCGCCGGTGATCTCTTTCACCCGCTCGCGGAAACCGTCGGTGACATTGACCGTCGCGTCCACGTCATATTCAGCGGCGATGACGGCCAGTTTTTCATCTGAGGCCGAAGCCGCGATCACCTTGCAGCCCAGCAGTTTGGCATAGTCCACCGCCGCCAGCCCCACGCCGCCGGCCGCGCCATGCACCAGAACCCACTCGGCGGGTTGCGCATCCGCGCAGCGTTTCAGCGCAACATAGGCCGTCAGATAGGCCACCGGGTAGCCCGCCGCCTGGCCGAAGGTCAGGTTGGGCGGCTTTCGCCGCAGTCCCTCGACCGGCAGGATGGCGAATTCCGCAAAGCCACCGCGCCCCCCGCAGACCACCGCCTCGCCCACCGCAAAGCTGGTGACACCCTCGCCCAGCTTGTCGATTTCACCAGCCAACTCCAGCCCGCCCACGAACGGCACCTGCGGCTTGTGCTGGTGCTCGCCCCGGGTCTGCATCAGGTCGGGAAAGTTCACTGCGGCGGCGCGCACGCGGATGCGCACCTGCCCCGGGCCGGGTTCCGGCGTGGGGATGTCCTTGACCACGCAGCCGGCGTAGTCGGCCTTCAGTTCCTCAACCACCAGCGCGCGCATCAGGTCTGGGCTCCGCGTAGGCCGTTCAGCCCGTTCAGGATCATGTCGACCGCGAAATCGGCTGCGGCCGCCGTGTCGATGGGGCGTCGCATCAGCATCTTGTCGCCCACTTCACGGGCCACAGCGATACAGGCGGCGGCCATATACTCGCTGTCGGAGGCCGGGCCGTGGCCGCGCTGGATGGCGTCCTCGATCGCGTCCTTCACCTCGGCGAAGACAGCGGCCATTTCCGGAGTCTCGCCCTGAATGTGAATGTGAGGTTCACCGGCGGGGCGTCGCGCAGCCCAGGTGATGTGCTCGTCGGCCATGAACTCGAAATAGGCGACGATGGCCTCACGGACGAACGTGTCGAAGTTGCCCTTGTGACGCAGCGCCTTGAGGATCGGGGCAAACCGCCGCGCACCATCATCGGCCAGCGCCGCGAAGACCTCTTCCTTGGAGCGATAGTAATTATAGAACGTCCCGGCAGCCAGGCCCGTGCGCCGGATGATGTCGCGCACGGTCGCCGTCTCATAGCCCAGCTCGCCGAACACCTCGCGCGCGGCATCCAGGATCGCCAACCGGTTCTGGACCTTGGTCTGTTCGCGCTTGCCAACGGAAATAGAGGCGTCGTCCGGCATCATACTCGACTTACAAAAGTGACGAGTGTCATTCTTGCGGGTGTTGGGTCCGGGGGCAAGCGGAATGCGCGAGCCCAGCGCCCCCTCCACCCTTCGGGTCCCCCTCCCCCGTTGGCACGGGTGAGGAACGGCCCGCGCTCTGTTCCTCCCTTGCGAAGCGGGGGAGGGGGACCACGAAGTGGTGGAGGGGGCATCGGGGCTGCGTCGTTAGACCGTCCGCTGGGCCCGATCCTTTTCGTTGGCGCCCTTGATGGCGTTGCGGGCGGCTTCCCATTCGGCGTCGCCCCACTCGGACAGGCGGTTGAACCCGCCGCCGCCCTGCAGGTGGCCGCCGCCGTCGATGGCGATGGTTTGGCCGTTGATATAGGCCGAGCCCGGGTCCAGCAGATAAACGGCCATATTGGCCAGTTCGCGCATCTCGCCATTGCGGCCCAGCGGGATCGTGGGATCGGCCTTCCTGGGCGGAGCGCCGTCTGTGGCCTCAGTGCTGCCGGGATTGAGCCGGGCCCAGGCACCTTCCGTCGGGAACGGGCCGGGGGCGATCGAATTGAGACGGATGCCGCGCCCGCCCCACTCCACGGCCAGCGACTGGGTCATGACGTTGAGGCCCGCCTTGGACATGGCCGACGGCACTGTAAACGGCCCGCCATTCCACACCCATGTGGTCAGGATCGAAATCACCGAGGCGTGCTTGCCTTCCGCCAGCCAGCGCTTGCCGGCGTCCAGCGTGACGAAGAACGAGCCCCGGAACACGATGTTGGCGATGGCGTCAAAAGCGCGCGGGGAAAGGTCTTCGGTGCGGCTGATGAAATTGCCCGCCGCATTGTTGACCAGCCCGGTCAGGGCCCCGTCGGCCCAGATGGTGTCCATGGCCTCATGGATCGCCTCGGGCACCCGGATGTCGCAGGCCATGCCGGTGCACTTGCCGCCGGTGGGGTGCGCGTCCATCAGCTCCTTGGCCGTGCCTTCGATGACATTGCCGCGCCGACCCCAGATATAGACGTCGGCCCCCATCATCACGCAGGCCTCGGCCATCACCTTGCCCAGGCCCGTGCCGCCGCCGGTGATGAGGATCCGCTGACCCTTCATCAGTCCGGGTTTGAACATCATGTCGTCCATGGTCAGTTCGGCCATCGTCAGGCTCCTTGAGGGTTTTCCTGGTACCATTCGGACGCCCTGACGCAGGGTTGGTCAACTGTCAGTTCAGCCAGAAACGAACGTCGGGTCCACCCGCCTGATGAATTCCATGGCCGCCGCCGGGGCGCGGACCTTTCCTTCGTGGATCACGAAGGCATAGACGTCGCGGGGTCCCTCGGGCGGACCTGTGCGATCCAGCGGCGCGAAATCGCCGGGCACCTGTCCCTGGGCGTAGGCACGGAATCGGTCGGCCCACAGATCCAGATCCTTCGCCTCGTACCCTGTCGGGATGTCGTCCGAGGCGGAGATCAGCCGCAGATAGACGAAGTCGGCGGTGACGTCGGGAATGAAGCGATACTTCTCGCTCTCGGAGTGACAGATCGCCAGGTTCCGATCGCGGCACAGGCCGATGAATTTCGGATCGGCGAACGTATCATTGCGCACCTCGATCACGTGCCGAAGCGCCAGGCCATCCAGGGTCTGGGGCAATAGATCGAAGAAGCCCGCAAAGTCGTCGTAGTCGAATTTCTTGGTGGCCATGAACTGCCACAGGATCGGCCCCAGCCGGTCGCCCAGCTCGGTCAGACCCTGATTCAGAAAGATCTCCATCGAGGGTTTGGCGTCGATCAGCTTCTTGCGGTTGACGCAGAACCGCGACGCCTTGACCGCAAACTTGAACCCCGGCGGCGTGGCCTCGCGCCACTTGGCCCAGCTGTCGGGCTTGAAGCTGGAATAGTAGGTCCCGTTGATCTCCAGGGCCGTGAGGTGGCGCGCCGCATAGGCCAGCTCATCAGCCTGCCGCAGCCCCTTCGGGTAGAACACCCCGCGCCAGGGCTCGAAGGTCCAGCCGCCTATGCCACAGCGGATACGTCCGGATTGGGTCAAGGGGGCGTCTCCTTCAAGGCCGTGAATATCTAGCCGCTCTCCGAAAAGTTCTCAAGATGTTCCAATCGAGCCGCGACACATGCTTCGGGCTCGGCTGATCCAGAGACCTTGTGGCATGCTGGCAGGCAAACGCACCTGCGAGACCGGACATGCCCTTCCCAATCGAAAGCCTTGGCCTGCAGCTGGAACCGCGATCCTGGCAGGCCTCCAGCCGCAAGATTCTCGCCTATGCCGCCGGGATCGGTGCCGCCAAGCCGGCCTACATGGATGATGCCCAGGCGGGCGGGCTTCGCGCGCTGCCGTTCCAGTGCGTGTCGCTTGAGTGGCCGGTGCTGCTGTCGATGCGCCACGCGACCCGCGACATCCTGTCGCCGCAGGAGGCATCCCGCGGCGTGCATGCGGTGCAGGATTCGACCTTCCATCGCCCGATGCGGCCCGGTGATCAGCTGGTCACCGAAGGGCAGCTGGTTTCGGCAAAGCCGATCCGGGCCGGGGTGTTGACCATCTGCAGGCTGATCACGCGGGACAGCGAAACCGGCGAGCCCGTGACCACCACCTGGACCAGCTCCATCTATCGCAACGTCGGCCTCACCGGTGGGGCCCCATCCCTCGCCGAGCCGGAGCCGCTGGACCCGGATGAGGCTGCGCCTCCCGGCCCGAACGCCCGCGAAACCCGCATCCACATCCCCAGAGAAATGCCGCACGTCTATTCGGAGTGCGCCGACATCTGGAACCCGATCCACACCGAGCGGCAGGTGGCCCTGGCCGCCGGCCTGCCCGATATCATTCTGCACGGCACCGCGACGTGGGCACTGGCGGGCCTCACGATCCTGCGCGAGCATGCGAACGATGACGTGGCAGCGCTCAAACGCCTGACGGGTCGCTTCTCGGGCATGGTGATGCCGGGTGATGACATCGTAGTGCGCCATGAGCCGACGGGTACCGGTGCGATCCGCTTTGAAGTGCGAACCTCCAACGGCGCCCCGGCGATGACCCAGGGCGTCGCGTGGCTGAACGCTTGAAATCGGGTCGGACTGAGCCCACGGCCACATCATCTCATTGACAACTCACCAGCGGTGACCGCCCATGACGCATAGGATTCTGGGGCGATTCCATGGGGTGCAGCGAGGTCGGACGGCGGCTTGCCGTCTTGATGGCGGCAGGGCTCGTCTGCGTCGTGGCCGGCGGCGTGACGGAGGCCCGGGCGGCGCTGTCCGACAGCATTTGCGGCTCGATGACCACGGTCCGGACACAGAATTTCCCCACCAGCGCGGACCTCAGCCAGGTGGCGGCGTCCACCGAGGCCCAGTTGGCGCGCCGGGGATTGTCAGCCAACTATCAGGGCATGCTGCCGGTGCTGGATCTGGCAACCCCAAGCGCCGAGCGCCCCACACCGGCCGCCATGGCCGAGTACTGCGCCGCCGCCGGCGAGCTGATGCGCATCAGCCCTGAGGGCAGTCAGCTTCAGGCCCAGTCGTACCTGCTGAACGCATTTCGCATGGCGCGCAGCAGCGGGCTCCAGGACACGGCCTCACTGGCGGCTTACCGGCTGGGTCTTGTGTCCCTGTCCGGCCCGACCGTGGCCGGGGTGCGCGGCGCGCGTGCGACCCGTGGCGGAACAACAGCTGCCGTACGGAATGCGGATACGCTCGACAGCGCGACGCCCTGCGACGTGCTGCTCAGCCCCGGTGTCCTGACCAACACCAACCTCACCCTGTCCATGGCCTCGCTCGGATGTTCCGCCCAACAGGCGGCAAGCGCCGGCGACAACCGTACAGCGGCGCTGGCCACGCTGCGCCTGGCGCGCCTCAGGCTGGCCGTCGCAGACGCCAACACGGATATCGCCGCCGGGTACAGGGTCCAGGCCTGGCAGGCCGCCACCCGGGGCATCGAGTTCGCCCGCGGGATCGACGACCCATCGCTGCGTGCGGAGCTGCTGGGACGACTTGTGTCCACCGCGCTGGACGCCCGTGGAGGTCTCGCCCCCGAACTCGCGTCAGCGATCCAGGCGATTGGCGAGGCTGCCCCGGGCAATCCGGCGGCAGGATCCTTTGCCGCCGCGCTTGCCGCGCGACTGAAACTGGCGTCTGGCGATGCGCCCGCCGCACGGCGACTGCTGGACCAGGCCCTGCTGCTGGAGAGCCAGCGCGATCTGCCGGCGCGGCTGCCAGAATTGCGCCTGTTGATGGCGGAGGCCGATCCGTCCCATCGCGAAGCCCACATTGTGGCGGCGTTCGACGCCCTGGAAGCGATCCGCCCGCTTCTGCCGCGTTTCGACCCTCTCACCGAGGAGACGGCGTTCTCCCTCTACATGCGCAGGGTCTTCCAGAGCGCTGTGGACGTCCAACTGGCCAGCGCCGAAGGCGCCGCGGAAGTCGTTCGGGTGCGGGGTGCCCAACAGATCGTTGAGGCCTACCGTCAGGCCGAACTCCAGAGCGTGTTCGGCAGCGAGTGCATTCCGGTGCGCGATCCCCTGCGACCCGAGACCCTGGCCGTCGGCGAGGTGTTGCTCTATCCGATCCTTCTGCCAGACCGTCTGGAACTCCTCTATATTTCGGGCGGCGCAAATGGCGGGGTCGGGACTTTTCGCAGACTGCCGCCCAATCGCAGCGTCGATCGTCAGGCGGTCGCCCGGCTGGTCGAGACCGTCGTCCTGTCACTGAGCAACGACGAGGATGATCGCTGGCGCGCGGCATCTCGCCAACTCTACGATCTGTTGATCAAGCCGATCGAGTCTGAACTCAAGCCCGGCTCGATTCTGGCCGTCGTGCCGGACGGCGCCCTGAGGGCACTTCCGTTCGCCGCCCTGCTGGACGCGGACAACCGGTTCCTGGTGCAGCGGACCCGGGTCTCGGTCGCGCCTTCCCTGGCCTATTCCCAGCCCGGCGGGCTGGACGCCGGGCGTCGCCAGGATCTGGTCGCCGCGTCTCTGGAGCTGGAAGTCAGCCTGCCGGCCGGCTACTTCGAGAGACTCAACGGGACGGCCAGCGAGGCGCGCAAGGCGGCCTTCGCGGACGGCAAGCGGATTGGTCGCGCCCTCTACATCGAGAACTTCAAGAAACTCGATCTGGTCGAGGCCCTGACCCGCGACCAGGTGGACGTGCTGCATCTGGCCACGCACGCCTCTTTCAACGGTCGCTCGGATCGGGCCTTCATCGTGGCCAACGGCGAAATGATCCTGCTGTCCGAACTGCGCCAGATCCTGGCCCAGAACCGGACCCGGGGCGAAGAGCTGGATCTTCTGGTGCTCAGCGCCTGCGAGACCGCGGTCGGCGACGACGAGGCCAGCATGGGATTGGCCGGTGCCGCCGTGCAGGCCGGCGCGCGCAGCGTGATCGCCTCGCTTTGGCCGGTGAACGACACCGGCACCGCCCAGTTGATGACCAATTTCTACGAGCGCTACCGGGCCGGCAGTTCGAAGTCGGCGGCGCTGCGCGAGGCGCAATTGTCGATGATCGCGGCAGGCGGATCGAACGCCAACCCCAATATCTGGGCCGCCTTTACCCTGCTGGGGGCCTGGCGTTGAGGCGGCGCGACAGTGTTCTGGGCAGTGTCTCCTGGCTGGTCCTGGCCGCCGCACCTATGGCAGCGTCCGGTCAGGCCACGAGCATCGTGTCCGATCTCGGCAACAGCCGGGCCATCGGCACAACAGCGACGCAGAACGGGACCTTTGTTACCATCGACGGCGGGACGCGCGCCGGGACCAACCTCTTCCACAGCTTTTCGCAGTTCAATCTCGGGGTGGGCGACACCGCGCGCTGGGTGCGAAGCGCCGGGGATGGCGGTGCGATTTCCAACGTCATCAGTCGGGTGACCGGCGGCCAGACATCGCTGATCTCAGGGACCCTCGACTCAACCGCCCTGCCAAACGCCAGCTTCTTCTTTATCAACCCGGCGGGCATCGTTTTCGGTGCCGGCGCCCGGGTGAACGTACCGGCAGCGGCCTATTTCTCGACAGCGGGTGAGCTGCGGTTCGCCGACGCCACGCGGTTCGCAGTCAGTGCGCCCAATGGATCGACGCTGTCGATGGCGGCACCAGAGAGTTTCGGGTTCCTGGGCGGTCAAGCGGCGATCGACATCCGTGGAGCCGGCGGAAGCTTCGCGCCCTCGACGGCGAAACTGTCGTTCAGCGGGGCAGATGTGCAGCTGTCCAACGCCAGCCTCAACCTCGGAAACCGCATGGTGGTGGGCGGTCTCGACCTGATCGGCGTGGGCTCCGGTGTGGATGTGGTGGGGTTGGTCGACCCCTTGGCCGGTGTCCATGCGGGCAGCGTTACGGTGCGCAACACGCCGGTGGTCATAACCTCAGGTGACGGTGTCGCAGGCGCGCTGCGGATCGGGGGCGGTGTCGTCAACCTGAGCGGCGTGGATTTCATTTCCGACGCGGGCGGCGCCGCGCGGGGGGCGGAGATACGGGTCCGGGCTGACCAGCTCCAGATCACAGGCAGCTCTCAGATCGTCAGCTCTGCGCGGGCCACCGGCGCAGGGGGCGACATCGGTCTGGTGGCGCGCGAGATCACTGCAGATGCCGTCCGGCTATCCAGTGTCACCACCACCGCAGCGCGGGGTGGCAACATCACGCTGACGGCCACCGGGGCCTTGGCGGTAGGCGGCCAGTCGTTTCTGACCTCGACGAACGCAGGGACGGGCGGCGGCGGCGATATCGCCCTGTCTGCACCGAGCCTGCTGCTGGAGGGCGTCTTCGTGATCTCCAGCGCCCTGGGCTCGGGACGAGGCGGTCTGATCACGGCATCGGCCCCCGCCATGCGACTGTTCGACGCCAACCTGATTGCGGTCTCGCTGGGTGCAGCGCGACCGGGCGATGTCAATATCGATGGCCGAACCATCGAGATTTCAGGCGGCTCTTTCGGATCGCTTCCCGGCGCGGTCGGCGATTCCGGCGCGGTCAGCATCACCGCGTCGTCCAGCCTCTCGGTGCTGGGTGCCGCCTTTACCGCCTCCAGCGCAAGCGACAACGGTGCGGGATCCATCACCTTCCGAAGTCCCGAGATCTATCTGACCGAGACCCGGATCCAGGCCGACAACTCAGGCAATGGCGGGGCGGGGTCTGTGATCATCGAGGCCGATACCCTGGTCCTCGACGAAACGATCAACCGGGCCGAGGTGAATGGCGCGCCGGGCGACCGGTTGGGCCTGATCAGGCTCAAGGCCCGTGGTGACCTGCAGCTTTTCAACAGCATCATCACCTCCAACACCAACGACCGCGCGAACGGCGGCATCATCGAGGTTGCGGGGCGCGACGTCCGGCTTGAGGACAGTAGACTCCAATCGGACACCATAGGTCGCGCGACAGGCGTCGCGGGGACTGTGTCGGTGAAAGCCGACACGCTGCTGGTGCGGAACGGCGCGATCACCTCCAGCAGCAACAGTCGCGGGGATGGTGGCGATGTCTTGCTGGATGCCGGAACGATCCTCCTCGACACCAGCGCCGCCGTGCGGTCCGACGCGACTGACGCTGGCAATGCGGGTCAGGTCACGATCCGGGCCGGATCGCTGACAGTGCTGGAGAGTTCGGTCATCAGCTCGCGTGCGCAGGCTGGCACCGGCAAGGCCGGCGCGGTGACCATCGACGCTGACACCCTGACCATGGTGGACGGCCGCATTACGTCTGGCACCAGCACGTCGGGCGACGCGGGGACCGTGACCGTCAGGGCCGGGACGTTGCTGCTGGACAGCGAGCGACGGGACCTGACCTTCATTACATCGGAGACGCTGGGCGCCGGCAACGCCGGGGGCGTCTTCATCGATGCAAAGTCGGTGATCGTCCGCAATGGCGCCGGGATATCATCTGACACCTTCAGGGATGGTAACGCCGGAACCGTCTCCATCCGGGCTGACAGTCTGACGGTCCAGGATGGTGGGTTTGTATCCTCCGACAGTGCCGGGGACGGCAATGCGGGCGGTGTCTTCATCACGGCCGGAACCCTTCGGGTGATCGGAAACGGGTCTGACAGCACCTTCATCAGTTCCGACAGCCTGGGCACAGGCAACGCCGGAGAGGTCCGGATCGCCGCCAAATCCCTGTCAATCGAACAGGCGGGCTTCATCTCGTCTGACACCTATACCGGTGGCAACGCCGGTGACATCTCCATCAAGTCAGACACGGTGGTCCTGAAGGAATTCGGGAGCATCCGGTCGCGAACGCTCAGCGAAGGCCTTGCCGGGGACATCACGATTTCAGCCGGGACATTGACGCTAACGAGCGGGGGTACGATCTCCTCCGAGGCTACGGAATCCTCGATTGGCGACGCCGGCTTTGTGGGGGTTGTGGCCGATACCCTGACCGTCGGGACCGGCGCGCTGATCTCGACCTCAAGCCAGGGCGAAGGCGACGCCGGTCGAATTGGCGTCAACGTCAAGACGCTGAACGTGGACGGCGGTGTCATCAGTTCATCGGCGGAACGCGGCGGGCGTGGCAAATCCGGGACCTTGACGGTGACGGCGGATACGCTGTCGGTGCGCAACGGCGGCGTGATCGCCACGGTTTCCAACAACCCTCGGCCCGCTGGCGCGATCGAAATCACCGCTGGAACCCTGTCCCTCGACGGCGCGCGGTCCAGGATCTCCAGCGAAAACCTCGCCGGAAACGTCGCACTGGGAAATCCGCGCGGCCAGGTTGGTGACGCCGGATCTGTCTTCATCAAGGCCGATGGCCTGACGGTCTCAGATGGCGGCCGGGTCACCACCAATGCCTTCGCCGGTGCAGCAGGTCAGATCACCATCTCCATCGACCGTCCGGGTCTGCTGGTCCTGAAGGGCTCCCTGGCCCCCGGCGTCATTCAGACCTCGTCCGGTGCCGGAACCGGGGGTGAGATCACAATTTCCGACCCGCTTGCGGTCATCTCCAACGGCGGCAGCATCCTGGCGCTGGGTCAGCAGCGCGGGGCCAATGTCACCCTGCAGAGCCGCTATTTCATCAACTCCTCGGATCGGACCAACACCGTCGCGGTGGACGGTGACTTCCGCCTTGAGACGGGTATCTACGACGTCAGCAGCGGCACCGTGACCCGGGATTTGTCGGTGCTGGATGCGTCCAAGGTCCTGCGCGGCCAATGCCCGGCTGCCCGGTCCTCGGGGGCGATCAGCCAGCTGATCACCCGACCCGTCGGCCCTTATGTCCGGACGACCGGATTTGCCGCGCCGACGTCCCGCGTTACGACGCGTGCGGGGGTTTGCCAGTGAGCGGGGCGCCGTCAAGCCTCGCGGCCGCCTTGCTGGTTGGCGGCGTTCTGGCCTCCGTGTCGCCGGTCACGGCCAGCGGCCAGGTCGTCGCGCCTGAGATCGCCCAGGGCCGAACGGGTCCCGGTGCAGGATCGCCGCCGCCGCCGGCCTATGCCCAACCCTCGCCCGGGTTCCGCCAACCCTCCGCGCCCGCAGGCGTCGAGGCGTCGCGGTCTGACGACGGCCCGTCTCTGGCCGGGATCACTGTCGCCGTTGACGGTCAACCGGGGTCGGCGCGGCCCCCGAAAGGCTGGCAGCCCGCAGGGGAGGCCGGTGCGGCGTTTCAGCTTGAATACCAGGCCGGGCAGGCCCTGGACGACGTCTGGGTTCGTCGTCAGTTCGCGCTGAACGGCCTGCCGGGCGGGGATGGAGGTCTTGGTCGGGCGCTCGCCCTGGTGCAGGTGATCAACCGGGCCTATCTGAGCGCGGGCTTCATCAATTCCGGCGTGGTCGTGCGCCCCTCGGACACTGCCAGTGTCCTGGAGTTGCGTATCGTCTATGGCGCGCTCGTGGCGCCGACGGATGGGAGTCCGGCCATCGACGTTGTCTGGGCGGGCCGTGGCCCCAAGGGGCTGAGACCCGGCTACATCATCAACCGGATGCCGGCGGCACAGCGGCGGCCGTTGAACGCGTTTGAACTGGAACGCGCCTTTCGGTTACTGGCCGAAGACCCCGCCATTCGCACGATCAACGCCGATCTGCGCCCCGGCAACCGTCCCGGCGAGGCCAGCCTGGCGCTCAGCGTGCTGCCCCAGGACCGGGTCGATCTCTACGTGAGCGCGGCCAACAATCGCTCGCCGTCGGTCGGCGGTGAACGGCTGGCGGCGGGCGGATCGATCCGCAATCTTCTGGGCTCTGGCGATCTTCTGGGCGGGGAAGTGGGCGTCACCGACGGGGTGGAGGACGTGTCGCTAAGCTATGCACGTCCGTTCCTGTCGCCGCGAAATACGCTGTCGATCCGGGGGGCCATCAATCAGGCCGTTGTTGTGGACCCCTTGCTGCAGCCGCTCGATATCGCGGCCCGCGACCGGTACGTCGAGGCCGGACTGACACGCAAGCTGGTGGACACCCCGCTGCTGCCGCGAGCCGGGGGTGGCTGGTCGTCGGCGCGGACCATTTCGGTTGGCAGTTCCGTGGTCTGGCGGACCTCCCGGGCGTTCCTGCTGGGCGAGCCTTTCTCGTTCGCGCCGGGCGCCGTCGACGGGCGATCCGAATACACGGCCCTGCGACTGGTCGGCGACTTTCTGGTTCGCAACGTCGACCAGGTGTTTGCGGTCTCGGTAACGGGTACGCTGGGCCTGGACGGCACGCGCTCGGACCTGCCCGGCGCGCAGTCGCCCGACCGGCACTTCCAGGCTGTCCTGGCTCAGGTGAACTATGCGCGACGCCTCTCGGACAAGGGCCTTGAGCTTCGCGCGCGGTTGTCAGGCCAATGGTCCGGCAGTCTGCTCTATTCCGGTGAACGCTTCTCTGCAGGCGGCGCAACATCGGTGCGCGGGTATCGTGAGAATATCCTGCTCGCCGACCAGGGCGTCGTGGGGTCTCTGGAACTGGTCCATCCGCTACGGCTTTCAGGGCGTCGCGGCGTGGCGCGGGGGTTCGACTGGGGGGCCTTCGCGGTCTCGGCCTTTGCCGACGGCGCGGCGATGCGCAATCACGACGCGCCCCAGCCGCAGCACACCGCCTACAGCATCGGCGCGGCCCTGGCCTGGACGCCGGTCGACGCCCTGTCGGCGCAGGTCACCTATGGCTATGCCCTGAAGTCCATCGAGCCACCCGGCCAGAGGGATCTACAGGACCGGGGCCTGCACCTGCGGATGACGATCTATCCGTTGCGGATGTTCCGCTGACCTGGATCGTGCCCGGCCCCTACTTGCGCAACGCCTTCGTCTTGTCCCGCGCGGCCTTGAACTCGGCGCCATCCTTCCATTCCGGCCAGCTGCGGCTGTTGGCCAGCTTCTGCCCCAGGTCGAACAACATCGTCCCGTCGGCGACGAAGCCCTTGGGGTCCCACGTCGGGTCGAATTCGTCCGAGGGCTGGTGATACTTGTCGGCGGTATAGGCGCGGGTCTTGGCCTCGCCGGCCGCCTTGCCGCCTTCGAAAAGGTCGCGGCCGCCCTGGAACGAAATCGCTGGAACGCCAACCTTGGCGAAGGGGAAGTGGTCGGATCGGAAAAAGCTGCCGGCTTCCGGCCGCGGGTCGGGGCTGTAGGTGCGGTTATAGGTCTTGCCGACGGCGATCAGGTCGTCCTGCAACGTCAGGGGCGCATTGCCCGATGTGCCGAAGTCGTGCGCAAGACCGTTGGGGCCGACGCCGTCCATGTTCAGAACACCGACCGTCTTGGCCAGCGGATAGAGCGGCGCCGAGGCGTAGTATTCCGAGCCCAGGAGGCCTTTTTCTTCAGCGGTGACCGACAGGAACACAATCGAACGCGCCGGCTTGGGCGCCTTCACCGACGCCCGCGCCAGTTCCAGCAGCATCGCCGTGCCCGAGGCGTTGTCGAGCGCGCCATTGTAGATCTTGTCGCCCTTGGCGTCGGCCAGGCCCACGCCCAGGTGGTCCCAGTGGGCGGTATAGAAGACATGCTCGTCGGGGAACCTGGCGCCCGGGACAGCGCCCAGCACATTCTTCGACACCACTTTCTGAGCGTCGATCGCATAGTCAGTCGAGAAGGTGACGCCTTTGAGTTCGGCGGGTCTGAAGTCCCGGGTCTGGGCCTGTTTCTTCAGGGTCTCAAAGTCTAACCCGGCGGCGGCGATCAGGCCGGCGGCAGCCTCGCGCTGCACCCAGCCTTCCAGCGGGGCGTGAGCCTTTGACGGGTCCTTGCGGATGACGTCGAAGATTTCGTCGGTGTTGGAGTTCTTCACGGTGGCCCAGCCGTAGGAGGCGGGCGCGGTCTCGTGGATCACCAGGAACCCGATGGCACCCTGTCGCGCGGCCTCCTCGAACTTGTAGGTCCAGCGACCGTAGTAGGTCATCGCCTTGCCGCCGAAATCGCCGGTTCCGCTCTCGAAATCAGGATCGTTGATCAGCACCAGGGCCACCTTGCCCTTGAGGTCCACGCCCTTGTAATCGTCCCAGTTGCGCTCCGGCGCCTTGACGCCATAGCCGATGAACACCAACGGCGCGTCCTTCACGGTCAGGCGGCTGATCCCGGTCTGGGCGGCCCGGATGGCGATCTCCTGGCCCTGTGACCAGGCGCTGGTTTTTCCGCCGGCGGTGACGCTGACGGCGATCGGTCCCGTGGTGCGTGAGCGGGCCAGCGGCACATCCTGGGTCCAGGCCCTCGCGCCACCCTTCATCAGGTCACCGGCGGGCTGGAGCCCGGCGGCTTTCATCTGGGCGATCAGATAGGCGACCGTCTTGACCTCGCCGGGGGTGGCCGGGCCACGCCCTTCATATTCGTCCGACGACAGCACCTTGATGTCGCGGAGCACCCGGGTCGCGTCCACCACGGGCGGGGCCGCTGTGGCTGCGCTGGCCATCAACGTCGAAAGGGCAACCGTCAGAAGGAAATTTCGCATCAACTCGCTCTCAGGGGACCGAAGGTGCGCGATCCTACAGCACGACAGCTTGAAGTGGATACCGGTTCAAGCGCCCGTCGTGCTCTAAACAGGCTCTAGAGCGACGTCGGGGGCTTAGCTAGGTTGCCCGCTTGCTGATGAACGCCTCCAGGCCGTCCAGCACGCGTTGCAGGCCAAATTCAAACCTGGCGGTGCGCTCATTGGGTGAGCGAGTCCGTTCGCGTCGCCCTTCGCTAAGCTGGCTGACGGTCCGGAACGACTTGGGGTCGAGATGCTTCTCCAGCACCGGCCACACGATCGAGAACCACTGCTCGTCGGAGAGTCCGCTCATTTGCTCAGCCTCGCGCGCCTCGCGGGCCGACCGGAGCGCGCCGGTGATGTAGTCCTGCAGCACGTCAGCCGCGAGGCCGGTTTCCTCCGGCGACAGGCCCATATTGGCGACAGCGGTCAGCATCGCCAGCGCCTTGCGCATCATGTTGGGGCCGAGTGGCGGCCGGTGCGTCGCCAGGTCCAGCAGCCAGGGGTGGCGCTCGCTCAGGGTCCAGCGTTCCCGCGCCATGAAGGCCAGCTTGGCGCGCCAGCCGATCACGCTTTCGTCCGGATCGGCAGTGTCGCCCAGCACCCGGTCGAACATCAGGTCCAGCAACTCGGCCTTCGACGGCACATAGGTGTAGAGCGACATCGGCGACACGCCGACGGCTTCGGCCACCTTGCGCATGGACAGGGCCTGCACACCCTCGGCGTCCGCCAGGGCGACGGCCGCGTCAACAACCTCGGCCGTTGAAAGGCGTTGTTTTGGACCGCGCCGCCCCGGCTCCTGCCGACCCCAGAGTCGTTCGAGACTTCGCTGGGGGTCGCCGACGTCGGTGGAGTCCGGATTCATGGCGGCCCTGAACATGACAGATAAAACACTTTACATGATACGGAGTTTCCGGCAAACGGCCTTTCGCAAGAGCCCGGAGAGGCCCTGCGGGGATACGCACAGGATGCGCGAAGTTACGGCGCTAGATGCGCCACAGGTCAATCAAATCGTAGTCTTTCGACCAGCCGCGTGAACGAAAACCGAATGCGCCTTGCCACCATCGCCTCTGTATCGCTGGCCGCCCTGGCGCTGGCCGGCTGCGTGACGCCGCGCAAGGCTGACCTCAATCTGCCGTCGGCCTACGAGACGCCGACCGCGCCGCCCGGCGCCATTGCGCTCGACACCTGGTGGACCGCTTTCAATGATCCAGAGCTGACGACGCTGGTCGAGCAGGCGCTGGCCCGGAATCCGGACGTTCGAACGGCCAAATCCCGGCTGGACGAGATCAAGGCGCAGAAGATGAGCGCCATCCTGCAGTACCTCCCGACCGGAAACGCGGTCGCAAATGGCCGCCAGACCACGACCGAGCAACTGTCGGGAACGCTGGCGAATATCCCGGGCTTCTCCACCAGCGGCACATCCGAAAGCTACACCGGCAACTTCAACGTCAGCTGGGAGCTGGATCCGTTGCGGGCGTTTACCGGCATTCGCTCCGCCAATGCGGAACAGGACGCCGTGCGTTTCGCCTACGAAGCCGCCAGGGCCTCGATCGCCGCCCAGACAGCCGACGCCTATTTCCAGGCCCGCGGCCTGGCGATCCAGCTGGCGGACGCCCAAGAAACGGCGCGCATCCAGACCCAGCTCTACGGGGTCGCCAACAAGCGCGCGGCGGTCGGCCTTGCGGCAACCACCGAGCCAGACCGTGTGGCGGGCGATCTGGCCCAGGCCCAGGCCCAGGTGGCGGCCATTGAGGCCCAGCTGCAGGTCCAGAAGCGGGCGATCCTGATCCTCGCAGGTCGCGTGGTTGAACCAACCACCAACATCGTGGCACCCCCCAATGTCGGTCAGGCGCCAGCGGTTCCGACCCTGGTGCCCAGCGATCTTCTGCAACGGCGCCCGGACGTGCGGCAGGCCCAGCAGCGGCTCCGCTCGGCGGTCGGACAGCAGAAGCTGGCCGCCCTGGCCTTTTTCCCGACCTTCACCCTGTCGCCCGGATTGGGCTGGTCGAAGATCATACAGCCCAACTTCTCGTCCGAGACCCAGAGCTGGTCCATCGGCGGCTCGATTTCACAGCCCGTCCTGTCGATCCCGCGCCTGCTGGCCGATCTGAAAGTCAAGGACGCGCGGACCGAGCAAGCCGTCACCGCCTACGAGAAGAGCGTCCAGACGGCCTTCCAGGAATCAGAGGCCGCTCTGGTCAGCCTGGAGGCCGATCGACGTCGCGTGACGCTGCTGACCGACGGCGAGGCTCGGGCGGAGCGCGCCTACAAGGCCTCGGCCACGGGCTACAGCCGGGGTCTCACCGATCTTTCCACCACCCTTTCCGCCGAGCGGTCCTGGCGCGGCGTTCGCGCCCAGCTGACGGCTGCCCAGGTCCAGGCGCTCCGGCGTTCCGTTCAAGCCTACAAGGCGCTGGGCGGAGGCTGGTCGCCCCAGTCCTACGCCAAGGCCCGATGAGACAATATCCATGACACCGACCCGACTGCTTCTCCCGGTCCTGCTGATTCTGGCGCTCGCTGGCTGCCGCAAGCCGGAACAGCCCAAACAGACCGAGGCCGACCAGGCACGCGCGGTTCGCGTCGTTGTCCTCGAGGCGCGGCCGATCACGGGCGCCCTGGCCGCGTCCGGAGATCTGACGGCGCGCGAGGAAGCCGCCGTCCTGCCTGAGGTCAACGGCTATCGTGTGGCGCGCGTTCTGGCCGATGTCGGAGACTATGTCCGGGCCGGCCAGACCCTGGTTCAGCTGGACCCGACCCTGATCTCGTCGCAGGTCGCCCAGGCCGAGGCGCTCGCGGCCCAGGCCGAGGCCAATGCCCTGCAGGCCGAGGACCAGGCCAACCGCGTACGCGACCTCGACGGCCAGGGTGTGTTGTCCCAGGAGCAGATCGAACAGCGCCGACTGCAGGCCCGCGCGGCCCGCGCCCAGGCCCGCGCACAGGCCGCCAGCTTCCGCGACCTGAAGACGCGCTCCGGCAAGCTGGCCGTCACCGCGCCGGTCTCTGGCCTGATCCTGGAAAAGAACGTCCGGCCGGGCGACCTCTCCGCCGCCGGCGGCGGGGCCAATCCCTGGTTCCGCATGGCGCGCGACGGCCAGATCGAACTGTCCGCCGATCTGAGCGAAGACGACCTGACCCGTATTCGTGTCGGCCAGTCGGCGACCGTCACCCTGCCCAGCGGCGCGACCGTCCAGGGCCAGGTCCGGCTGATCAGCCCGCAGATCAACCCCCAGACACGCCTGGGACAGGTGCGCGTCCTGCTGCCGGTCCGCCCGGACGTCCGGGTCGGCGGGTTTGCCCGCGCCGTGTTTACGGACGCCAGCGGCATTGTGCTGGCCGTCCCGGAAACCGCCATCCGGTATGACGCGGATGGGGCCAGCCTGATGGTCGTAGGGACCAACAATCGCGTGAAGCGGGTGTTGATCCAGGCCGGCCAGCGCGGCGCGGGGCTTGTCCAGATCGTGAAGGGGCCGCCTGCCGGGTCGCGGGTCATCGCCAACGCGGCGGCGCTGATGCTGGACAATGACCTCGTTCGACCGATCCAGGGTCCGGCTCCGGCAGCCCCGGCAGCCAAGCGATGAGCGATCAGGGCTTTCCCATATCCGCCTGGGCGATCCGGAACCCGATTCCCGTCGTCGTCCTGTTCATCGGCCTCGTTCTCGCGGGCTTGATCGCGTACGCCGGTCTGCCGGTGAAGCAGTACCCGAACATCCAGTTCCCGGTGGTCGCGGTCACCATCACCCAGAACGGCGCCGCGCCCGGCGAAATGGAAACCCAGATCACCCGTCCGGTCGAGGATGCGGTGGCCGGCGTCTCTGGCATCAAGACTATCCAGTCGAATGTGACCCAGGGCGTCTCCACCACCTCGATGCAGTTCGACCTGGGCGAAGACCTGCAGAAGAAGACCGACGAGATCCGCTCCAAGATCGATCAGGCGCGGGCCATCCTGCCCCGCGACATCGATGAGCCGACGGTCAATCAGCTGGAAATCGACGAGTCCGCGCCGATCCTGACCTACGCGGTCTCGGCCCCGAACATGAGCGACGACGCCCTGTCCTGGTTCGTCGACGACAAGCTGAGCCGGGGCCTGCAGGCCGCCAAGGGCGTGGCCCAGGTCACGCGCGTCGGCGGCGTGGCGCGTGAAATCAACGTTGTCATCAACCCCGACAAGCTGGCGGCCCACGGCCTTACGGCCAGCCAGGTCAACAACGCGCTCCGCAGCTTCCAGGTCGACGCGCCTGGCGGCCGTGTCGCCGTGGGCGGCCGCGAGCAAACCGTGCGCATCCTGGGGTCGGTCAAGACCATCGCCCAGCTGCGGGAAATCACAGTCCCGACCGGAGGCGGGCGGTTTGTCAGGCTCTCCGACGTCGCCGACATCGGAGACGGCGCGTCTGAAGCCCGCGGCTTTGCCCGGCTGAACGGCAGACCGGTCGTGGGTTTCCAGGTTTCCAAGACCAAGGAGGCCAGCGACGTCGACACCGATGACGCCGTCATCAAGAAGCTGGCCGAGATCGAAAAGGCCAATCCCGGCGTCAAGTTCGCCAAAGTCTTCTCCGCGGTGCAAGAGACCCGGGACAGCTTCAAGGCTACGAAGAACGTGCTGCTGGAAGGCATGATCCTGGCGGCTCTCGTGGTGCTGTTCTTCCTCAGGGACTGGCGCGCAACCCTCATTACCGCAGTCGCCATGCCGATTTCGCTGATCCCGACCTTCCTGATCATGGGTCTGGCCGGCTTCTCGCTGAACGTCGTGACGCTGCTGGCGCTGACGCTGGTGGTGGGCATCCTGGTCGATGACGCCATCGTCGAGATCGAAAACATTGAAAAGCGCGTCGTCCGCGGCGCGCGGCCGTATGACGCCGCAATCCAGGGCGCGGATTCCATCGGACTGGCGGTGGTCGCCACGACCATGGCGATCGTGGTGGTGTTCACGCCCGTCAGCTTCATGCCGGGCATCCCGGGTCAGTTCTTCAAGGAATTCGGCCTGACGGTTTCGGTCGCGGTGCTCTTCTCCCTCATGGTGGCGCGCCTGGTGACGCCGCCGATGGCCGCCTATTTCCTCAAGGCCGGCACGGTCGCCCACCCGCGAAAACCCTTCGAGGGCTTCTATCGCAACGCTCTGGAGTGGTGTCTGGCGCACCGGATTCTGGCGTCGATTTTTGGCGCTGTCATCTTCGTCGGGTCTGTGTTCCTGGTGCCGCTGTTGCCCCAGGGCTTTCAGCCCGCCGGCGACCCGGACTTTGCCTATGTAAACATCCAGGGTCCGCCCGGTGCCACCGTGGACGACATGGATGAGATCAGCGCCGAGTTGACCGCCCTTTTCCGCAAGCAGCCCGAGGTGAATGACGTCTTCATCCAGATCGGCTCGACGGTCTCCAGTTTCGGCCCCGGCTCGTTCGGCGGCGGCGGCGGCGACCTGCGCACCGGCACGGCGACCATCCTTCTGAAGCCTGATCGCCAGACGACCGGTGACGAAATGCGCGCCCGGCTGCGCAAACAGCTTCGCGCCATCCCGGACGCCCGGCTGACCTTCCTGACGATGGAAGGCGGCGCGGGCTATCAGCAGATTCTGACCGGCACCGATCCTGACAACCTTCAGGCCGCAAGTCTCCAGCTCGAGCGCGAAATGCGAGGCCTGAGCGAGGTCGCCGACCCGCGTCCGACCCGTCCACCGATCGGCCCCGAACTCGTCATCCGGCCCAAGCCGGACGAGGCGGCGCGCCTGGGCGTGTCATCAGATGTCATCGCCAACATCGCCCGCGTCGCGACGGTCGGCGACATTGACGCCAACGTCGCCAAGTTCAATGACGGCGAACGTCGGGTTCCCATCCGGGTCCGGCTGCCGGAATCGGCGCGCGCCGACATCGAGCGCATCCGCTCGCTGCGGGTTCCGACAGCCGGCGGCGGCTCGACGACGCTGGAGAGCGTGGCCGACATCACCTTCCAGGCCGGACCGGCGCGGATCGACCGCCTGAACCGCGAACGCCAGATCACCATCCGCGCCGAGCTGAACGGCGTCGAGGCTGGCGATGCCCAGAAGGCGGTCAACAACCTGCCGATCATGAAGAACCTGCCCCCCGGCGTCCGCCCGGCCGCCATTGGCAACCAGGAGGCTATGGCCGAGCTGTTCGGCGGCTTCGGGATCGCGATCTTCACCGGCGTCGCGATGATCTACGCCGTGCTGGTGTTGCTGTTCCGCAGCTTCTTCAAGCCCGTGGTGATCCTGTCGGCCTTGCCGCTCTCGGTGGGCGGCGCCTTCCTTGGCCTGCTGGCCTTCAACCTGTCGCTCTCGATCCCGTCGCTGATCGGGTTCCTGATGCTGCTGGGTCTGGCGGCGAAGAACTCGATCCTGCTGGTCGAATACGCCATCGAGCGTGAGCGTGAGGGCATGACCCAGCACGACGCCCTGATCGACGCCTGTCGCGAACGGGCGCGGCCGATCATCATGACCACCCTGGCCATGGCGGCCGGCATGTTGCCGACGGCGTTCGCTCTGGAAGCGGGCTCCGAGTTCCGCCAGCCGATGGCGGTCGCCGTGATCGGCGGCCTTATTACCTCGACCGTCCTGTCGTTGGTGCTGGTGCCGGTGGTCTACAGCTTCGTCGACGACTTCGAGAACTGGCTGAAGCCGAAGCTCGCGCGCCTGGTGACACCGCGCGAGGCGCCGGGAAACGTCGTGCCGAACGATCGGCTCTAGATCTCGCGGCGCAGGACCCGGGCGAACAGGTCCGGGTCGACGTTGCCCCCGGACAGCACCAGCCCAACGGTCTTGCCACCGAAGCCACGGATCTTGCCGGCCAACAGGGCGGCCAGGCCGACCGAGCCACCGGGCTCCACCACCAGCTTCAGGACGCTGAACGCATAGCGCATGGCCTCGGCGACCTCGGCGTCTGTGACCACGGCGACGTCGGCCACCGTCTTCAGCAGGATCGGGAAGGTCAGTTCGCCCGGACAGGGCGTCTCCAGCGCATCACAAAGGGTGCGATGGGTGGGTTTCATCGGCGTGCGCGCGCCGGCCTGCAGCGACTTCAGCGTGTCGTCGTAGCCCGCCGGCTCCACCCCGATCACTGCTGTGTTCGGCGACAGCGCCTTCACCGCCGTCGCAATGCCGGACAACAGCCCGCCGCCGCTGCACGGCGCGATCACCGCATCCAGCGACGCGCCCAGGGCCTCGGCCTGCCGCACCATCTCCAGCCCGACGGTGCCCTGCCCGGCCATGATGTGCGGATCGTCAAAGGCCGGGACCATCACCGCGCTGCGCTCGGCGGCGATCGCGGCGGAGATCGCCTCGCGGCTCTCTGTCAGCCGGTCGTAGAAGACCACCTCGGCGCCATAACCCCGAGTGGCGTCGGCCTTCACCGTGGGTGCGTCGCTTGGCATGACGATGACCGCGGGCATTCCCAGCAGCTGCGCCGCCAGCGCCACACCCTGGGCATGATTGCCGGACGAGAACGCCACGACGCCTCGCACCCGTTCCTCGGTGTTCAGCTGGACCAGACGGTTGTAGGCGCCGCGAAACTTGAACGCACCGACCCGTTGCAGGGTCTCGGGCTTGATCAGGACCCTGAGGCCCAGACGCGCGTTGAGCGCCGCGCTCTCGATCAGCGGGGTCTTTACGGCGTGGCCATCCAACCGGGCGGCGGCGGCCTCGATATCGGCGAGGGAGATGGCGAACCCGGTCATGTGGCAAACACCTGCGCGTCGTCGGCGAAGGCCTTGAACTCCAGCGCGTTGCCTGACGGATCGAGGAAGAACATCGTGGCCTGTTCTCCCGATTCTCCCGGGAAGCGGATGTGCGGCTCGATGATGAAGGCCGTTCCGGCCACCTTCAGCCGCGCCGCCAGCGCCTCCCACTCAGGCAGGGTCATGAGCAGGCCGAAGTGGCGCACCGGCACCTGATGACCATCCACGGCGTTGGTGGCGCCGCCGGCTGTCTCGCCCGGCGAGAGGTGCGCCACGATCTGGTGGCCATGAAAATCGAAGTCCACCCACTCGGCGCTGGAGCGTCCCTCGGGACAGCCCAGCAGGTCGCCGTAGAAGGCGCGGGCTTCGGCCAGGTCCCGCACCGGGAACGCCAGATGAAAACGGGGAATGTCCATGTTCACCTGATAGCGCGAGAGACCCTTGAGGGCGAGGTCCAGCTGGTCTAAACCGGCCTCGAATTGATCTCCGCCCGCTTGCCGAGCACCTGTCGAAGGGCTTGCGGGTTTTTTCCGGGCAGGTCGGGAGATCGTATCCAAAATGGCCAACGTCACCGTGATCGGCGCCCAGTGGGGCGACGAGGGCAAGGGCAAGCTTGTCGACTGGCTGTCCAACCGCGCCGACGTGGTGGTGCGCTTTCAAGGCGGCCATAATGCTGGCCATACCTTGGTGGTGGGCAACCAGACCTACAAATTGAGCCTGCTGCCGTCTGGCGTGGTCCAGGGCAAGCTGTCGATTATCGGCAACGGCGTGGTGGTCGATCCCTGGCACCTGCTGAAGGAGATCGCGACCCTGGGCGACCAGGGCATTGCGATCACCCCCGAACTTCTCGTCGTGGCGGACAACGCCTGCCTGATCCTGCCGATCCATCGCGATCTGGATCAGGCGCGCGAGGCGGCCGCGCTGAAGAAGATCGGCACCACCGGCCGTGGCATCGGGCCGGCCTATGAGGACAAGGTGGGCCGCCGGGCCATTCGCGTTGCCGACCTGGCCGACCGTGAGGCGCTGGAGGCCAAGATCGAGCGGTTGCTTGCCCACCACACGCCACTGCGGCGCGGACTTGGCCTGCCCGAGGTGGATCCTGCCGCCCTGCTGGCGGACCTGGTCGACATTGCGCCGAAAATCCTGCCCTTCGCCCAGCCGGCCTGGCTGTTGCTGGATGGCCTGGTCAAGTCGGGCAAGCGCGTGCTGTTCGAAGGTGCGCAAGGCGCACTGCTGGACGTCGACCATGGCACCTATCCCTATGTGACCTCGTCCAACACCGTCGCGGGCCAGGCCGCCGCCGGGTCCGGTCTGGGGCCGAAAGGGCCGGGATTCGTGCTGGGCATCGTCAAGGCCTACACCACCCGGGTCGGCGAAGGACCGTTCCCGACCGAACTGTTTGACGCGGTCGGCGAGCATCTGGGCACAGTGGGCCGCGAGGTCGGCACGGTCACGGGACGTAGCCGTCGCTGCGGCTGGTTCGACGCGGCTCTGGTGCGCCAGTCGGTGGCGCTGAACGGCATCAGCGGCATCGCCCTGACCAAGCTGGATGTGCTGGACGGCCTGCCAACACTCAAAATCTGCACGGGTTACAGGCTGGGCGATCAGGACGTCAGCTATCTGCCCGCCGGCCTCAAGGCCCAGAGTCAGCTGGTCCCGGTCTATGAAGAGATGGAGGGCTGGAGCGGCACCACCCAGGGCGCGCGATCCTGGAAGGACCTGCCGGCCAGCGCGGTGAAATATGTGCGTCGGATCGAGGAGTTGATCGGCGCGCCGGTCGCCCTGTTGTCCACCAGCCCGCAACGCGACGACACCATCCTGATGCGTGATCCGTTCCACGACTGAGATCGACCCCGGGGAAACGCCTTTCCATCAAGCGGTTCTTTACCGGTTTGCGGTTACAACCTGCGGCAAATGGTCGGAGCTGCTCCGTGTTCGACGGCGACAAACGGTCTTATGCCAAGATGGCGCCCCTGCTGAAGCGGGTGTTGATCGCTGACCCGCAGTCGGCCAGCACCCGACTGCTCGCCGACCTGATGCGCGACATCGCCCGCTCCTACTGTTGGGCGGCCACCGATATGGACCGCGCCCTCAAGATTGCCGAAACCTGTGATCCTCAGCTGATCGTGGTCGAGGTCGGTGACAGCAAACTCGATGGACTGGCGTTCACGCGGGCGCTGCGTCGCAGCACGTGGAGTTCCCGCAAGGCGCCCGTGATCACCATCACCGGTGCCGCGACGACGGCCTCGATCCTGGCGGCCCGGGACGCCGGGGTGCACGAATTCCTGCGCAAGCCCTACAGCATGAAGGATCTGGTTCGCCGACTCGAGGCCGTGACCCTGAAGGAGCGCGACTGGGTGGAAGGTATCGCCTACATCGGCCCGGATCGCCGACGCTTCAACTCCGGTGACTACGCGGGATCGCTCAAGCGTCGTGATGATGGGTCAGAAACGCCGCACCAGCAGAAGGTAAACCAGGCGATCCGGATCATCCGCGCGGCTGTCGCGGCCTCTGATACCGATCCGGAACAGGCGATGCGGGCGATGCTCACCCAGGCGGCGACGTTGCAGGATATCGCGTCCGACCTGAAACTGACCCTGGCCGCGTCCGAATTCTATCGCCATTTGACGCGGACCGCGCAGGCCGGCGGGGCGTTCACAAAATCCGACGCCGAACTGTGGGCGGCACCAATGCTGACGTTCCTCAGCCCCGACGACCCCCGCCGCGCCGCCGAGGCGGCTTAAGGCTCGTTCGCCACCACGGGCCGGGACAGTCGGTGCGCCAGGAATGTCGCGCCCAGCTGCAGGCCTTTTTCGTCGATACTGTGACCGAGCCGCGGTGAGATGTGGGTGACGACGTCCAGCCCGGCGGCTTCCAGCCCCTGCCTGGCGGCGGCAAGCGAGGCCACCGGCAAGACTTCGTCGGCATCGCCATGCACCAGCAGGACAGGCGGGCGCGTACGGACCTCGGACTTCAGCTCATCCGGATCGGCCAGCATGCCGGAGAACCCGACAATGCCGGCCAGCGCCTGCGCCCGTCGGGGGCCGACATGCAGCGCCATCATCGTGCCCTGACTGAACCCCACCAGCGCCAGCCGCGTCTCCGGCAGGCCATAATGCGCGAGCTGCGCGTCGATGAAAGTATTCAGCCCGGCCGCAGGCTTGCGCACGCCGGCAGCGCGACCGCCCGGAGTCAGGTTGCTGAGGCCCCACCATTGATAGCCATCCGGCGCGCCAGGGCAGATCTCCGGCGCGTTGGGTGACAGGAACACCGTGTTCGGCAACGCAACCCGCCAATAGTCCGCGAGGCTGATCAGGTCGGCGCCATTCGACCCGTAGCCGTGCAGGAAGATCACCATCGACTGCGGTGACCCGCCGGCCGCCGGCGGGCGCATCGGTCCCTCAAACATCGACTAGCCCTAGCCCTTCGTCAGATTCTGGATCGGGATCTGGGTGCATTTGTTCAGGTTGTGGATCTTGCCGTAGATCGCATGGCCCACGAAATAGACCGCGCCTTCGGGAACCTTGGTGCCCTGCGGCACGGTCCAGCGCATCACCTTGCCGGCTTCGCCCGCTGGCAGCATCACGACGTGACCGGTGTCGCGGAAGCCCTTGCAGTCGCCGCCAAGATCGCCGGCGCCTTTGTCGTCGGCGACGCCGGGCTGGCCCACCTCCAGGCCCCAGTGGATCATGTACATGGTGATCCCCTCGGAATGGGCCTTGTCGGCCGGAACCATGGTCAGCTCACCGCCGATGGTCGGGCCGGGGTCGGTGTCCTTGAAGGTGATCGAGCCGACCTGGGGCCCATAGTTTGGCTGCGGCAGCGAGGGATAGGGCGTCGTCGACGCCGGCAACGGCATGGCGTGGCCCTCATGCTGGCTGTGATCCTGCGCCATCGCCGTGACCGCCAGAGCCGACGCGCCCAGCAGCGCCGCCGTCGATAGAATGATCCGCCTCATGATGTGTCCGTCCCTGACGTCTATGTTGGTCTGCGAACCAAGACGTAAGCCATCGGCGGCGCGCGGTACAGACCCGGCAGACGCACGCCTTGGACCCGAAATCAAACCATGGTAAGTGACCATCTAGATGGTCAGGAGCATCCGATGACCGATATCCCGCTCGCCGAGGCCAAGGCCCGTCTCAGCGAACTCATCGTCCGCGCCGCGGCCGGAGAACCCATCCGCATCACCAAGCGGGGCAAGCCGGTGGCGCAGATCAATCCGATCACCAAGACCCTGAAACCTTTTGATACCGCAGCCATTGAGGCGTTGACTGCAGGCTGGCCGTTGCAGGCCGAGTCCGCCGGCGACTTCGTGCGCCGCATGCGCGATGAGGATCGCTACTGAGCGTTTATCTCGATACGTCTGCGGTGATCGCCTTTCTCACGCCCGAGGCGATGACGAGTGCGGTTCGCGCGCGGTTTGCGCGGTTCGCTCCTGGAGAAACCCTGATCAGCGACTGGCTGACCACCGAGGTGTCATCGGCGCTCTCATCGAAGGTGCGGATCGGAACATTGACCCGGGCACAACAGTCCATCGCCCTGGCCGCCTACCAGCGCATGTTCCTCGACAACCACATCGTCCTGTTCGTCACAGCCAGCGACTTCCGCGTCGCCGCCCGATACGCTGATCGGCACGATCTTGGCCTACGCGCTGGTGACGCCCTGCATCTGGCCGTCGCCACGGAACACCGATCCACCTTATTCACCCTCGACCGCCGCCTGCACGCCGCCTGCCTGGCCCTGGGCCATCCGGTGGAGACCATCTGAGGCGCGCTCAGGTTGTGCGCCTTGCTTGTGGTGCAGTATCGCGCCACACCTGCGAACATTGGCGCAGTCGCGCCGACCCGGGGGGTTCAAGATGATTTCGATGTCACGCCGTATGGCCACGACGCTGGTCTGCGCTCTGCTGGTCGCGGGACCAAACCTCGCCACCGCTGCCACCGTCACCCTCCAGGAAGGCACCGAACTCCCGATGCGCCTGGAAGACACGATATCCAGCAAGGTTGCGACTGAAGGGGACCGGTTCACGATCAGCCTCACCGAAGATGTCAAACTCGCGGATGGAACCATCTTGAGGGCCGGCTATAGGGGCGTGGGTGAAGTAGTTGAGGCGCGCAAGAGCGGGGCGCTGGGCAAGACGGGCAAGCTGAATGTCCGTCTGAACTACCTCAAGGTTGGAGATCAGCGGATCAGGCTGCGAGCGTCCCGGGGCGTTCAAGGCAACCACAATACAGCCGCACAGGTGGGGACCCTCCTGTTGCTCTGGCCCGTTGCACCCTTCATCAAAGGCAAGAGCACGCAGCTCACCAAGGGCACCATCATGACGGCCTTTGCGGACCAGGACATTGTCCTCGAAACCCCGCTGCCGCCCCCGCCGCCCGAGGTCTGAGTCGCATCCCACCCCCATGACCTACGCCATCACCCGCGCCGTCGATCCCGACGCGGCCTATGAGCCGATCCTCCAGCGGCTGCTGGCGTTCAACGCCGCCGCTATGGGCGAAGCCGGAGGGACGCCCTTCGCCCTGGTGATCCACGAGCCCGGGACCGAGATCATCTGCGGCGGCCTCTGGGCGCTGTCGCTATGGGGCTCGTTCTACGTCGCCCTGGTGATCGCGCCAGACGACGGGCGAGGTCAGGGGCTGGGGACCGACCTGATGGCCCAGGCCGAGGCAGAAGCTATCCGACAGGGTTGCCGCGACATCTGGCTCGACACCTTCGCCTTTCAGGCCCGCCCCTTCTATGAGCGCCTGGGCTTTACGGTCTTCGGCCAGATCGACGGCCCGGCGCCCCCGTTTCCTCGCGTGTTCATGAAGAAGCTGCTGCCCTGTTCATCCGGCTGACAGCCTGATCTGCTACAAGCGGTCCTCACCTTCGAGGACACCATGATCGACACCCGCATCATCGCCGCCGCCGTCGTGGGCGGGTTGCTGGCCCTGGGCGGGGTCGGCGCCGGCGCGTTCATCGGCAAGGGGCTGGAGAACGCCCGCATCGGCGACCGCACGGTGTCGGTCCGCGGCCTCTCCGAACGGATCGTCAAGGCCGACCTGGCCGTCCTGCCACTCAAGTTCGCCGCCGCCGGCGATGACCTGCAGGCCGTTCAGGCCGACGTTGACCGCGACACCGCGGCCGTCCGCGCCTTCCTGGCCGCCCAGGGCTACAAGCCCGCCGAGATCGACCTGGGTCGTCTGGAAGTCACCGACCAGTTCGCCCGCGAGTATCAGCAAAACAACGTCGCCGCCCGCTACCGCGTCGCCCAGACCGTCATCGTGCGCACCACCAACGTCGACCGCGTCCAGGCCACCGCCCGCCAGCTCGATAAACTGATCCGCCAGGGCGTGGTGCTGCAGGACTATACCGGCCCGTCCTACCTGTTCACGGGCCTCAACGCCGTGCGCCCCGCCATGATCGCCGAGGCCACCGCGAGCGCCCGCACCGGCGCCCAGCAGTTCGCCCGCGATTCCGGCGCCCAGCTGGGCGGCATCCGCTCGGCCGGCCAGGGCTCGTTCGAAATCCTCGGCCGCGACGAGGTCGGCTACGATCCGGCCTCGCAGGTGTTCAAGAAGATCCGGGTGGTCACCACGGTGAGCTACGCGCTAAAGTAGTTGATCCCACCCCCAAAGTTCGTCATCGGCGGACTTGATCCGCCGATCCAAGCTGAAGCCGCCGTTGGGTAGGCGGGTCAAGCCCGCCTATGACGTGGATATTGAGGTTTGAATTCATCCGCTCCAATCTGACGAAGCCATCCCCTCAGAACGTCTGCTTCGCCCAGGCCGTCTTGCACAGGTGCTGGTCGCGGAAGGCGTCGGCCGTCATCGCTGCGACCCCGCCCCCCGAGGCCACGTCCAGGGCCTGGACCTTGCCGTCCTTGAAGCCCGCCCAGGTCGGCGCGCCCGCGCCGTTGGGGTTTCCGGTCCTGGCGAAGTTGGTCCAGTAGGTCGACATGGTCGCCTTCAGGGCGTTCTGTTCCGCGTTCTGGGCCGCGCCCGCCATGCCGAACAGATAGGGCAGTTCAAACGCATGCGCCGCGCCCTGCGGCAGGCTCAGGCCATACTTGCCACCGAACATCCCGAACAGCGGGACCGCCGTCTGGTCGCGGAACTCATACATCCACACTGGCGCGCCTTGCGCGGCGATCCGCGCCGACACGTTCACGCCGTTGCATGAAAAGGTGCTGTCGGTGCCGGCCGCCGCCGCCGCGCGGCTGGGCTGCAGACCGACGTCGTCGCCGTGTCGGCTCAGAGGATAGTATCCGGCCAGGTCGCTGACCGAGACACCGGTCTCCTTGGCCATCGCCTCGGCGCCCTTGTTGAAGCCCTCGACCGTCATCAGGAACGAACGGTCGGCGGGATTGAAGTTGGGCGGCTTGGCCGCGAACCGTGCGCCCATCTCGCCCAGGGCCACGAACAGCAGGTTCTCGTTCTCGTTGGATCCGTTGATCACCGGAACCTTGTTGTTGGCGCCGGCGGCGAAGATCGCCTTGATGGTCTTCGGCAGCACCTTGCCGTCCACGGAGGGGATCACATTGCCCACGGCCTGGCCGTAGGCGTTCATCAGCTTGCCGCGCACCAGCGCGTCGGGAAGGCCGCGAAGGCAGGTCGCCGTCACCGCGCCGCCAGCGCAGGCCGCCGACTTTTCCAGGGCCATCGCGCTCTTGGCCTCCATGTCGGCCTGGGTCAGCTGGTCGGCGACCCCATAGGCGCCGCTCTGGATAATGGCCTTGTCGAACAGGCCCTTCGATAACGGTGAGGCCAGGTGGGTCAGCACGCTGAAGCCCCCGGCGGATTCGCCAAAGATGGTCACGTTCTTCGCGTCACCCCCGAACCGACTTATATTGGCCCGCACCCAGCGCAGCGCCGCCTGCTGGTCCATCATGCCGTAGTCGCCCGCGCTGCCGCCCGCGTCACGCAGGGCCGGATGCGCCAGGAAGCCCATGGCCCCCAGCCGGTAAGGGATCGTCACGACGATCACGCCCTTGCTGACCATCGACTCGGTCTGCGCATAGAAGCCGATGTCGCCGGTGGTGAAGGCGCCGCCGTGGATCCACACCATCACCGGGAACGGGCCCTTGCCCACCGGAGTGTGCACATCCAGATAGAGGCAGTCCTCACTGTCGCTCTTGGTCCGGAACGGGCTCTCGGGGCCGGTCTGCAGACAGGCCGCGGCAGACTTCGACCGGGCGATCGGCGCCGACCATTTCGCCGCCGGGGCCGGGGCCCTCCAGCGCAGATCGCCCACCGGCGGGGCTGCAAATGGAATGCCGAAGTACGTGCGCATCTCGCCCCGCGCCGTGGCCTGCACCGGCCCGTTCGCGGTCTTGACGATCACCGGCGCATCGGCGGCGAGAGCGGGCGTAGCACCCATCACAGCGACGGCGGCCAACGCCGCCAGACCGACGCGTGTCTTCGATGTCGGATGGCGCATGTCATGTCCCCCACGATGTTCCCCTGCTCCGGGGCGTTCGCGTCATCTATGGCCGCGCGCAGAGGCACGCGCAATACGGCCAAGGTCCGGGATGACGCGCGTCAGATCGCAAAATACCGCTCGATAATCCGCGCATAGACCTTCTGCAGGGTCCGGATTTCCTCGACCGGCGTGCGCTCGTCCACCTGGTGCATGGTGCGGCCCACCAGACCCACCTCGATCACCGGGCA
>JANNFM010000036.1:0-8194 GCA_031379795.1 Alphaproteobacteria bacterium | reverse complement strand
CTGGATCACAATCACGCCGCCCTTGCGGACACCAACGGCCGACGCATGACATGCCGCGAACTGAAAGCCGTTGGCGCCGGCCACAGTGATCATCTCGGCCATGTGGGTCCCTCCGAAAGCCTACAAAATCTGTTCGTCATGGCCCGGCTCGTCCGGGCCACCCATGATCTCCGCGCTTCCGTTGAGATCGCGGCGGTGCCCGCATCAGGCTTATGATCAACGATGGTGATCTTAGGTTGCCCGGACAAGCCGGGTAAGAACGAAAGCGGGATCTAGACGTTGAACCGGAAGTTCAGCACGTCTCCGTCCTGAACGACATACTCCTTGCCCTCCTGGCGGAATTTACCCGCTTCCCGCGCGCCCGCCTCGCCCTTCAGGCGGACGTAGTCGTCATAGGCGATGGTTTCGGCGCGGATGAAGCCCTTCTCGAAATCGGTGTGGATCACGCCGGCGGCCTGCGGGGCGGTGTCGCCCTTGTGGATGGTCCAGGCGCGGGCTTCCTTGGGACCCACCGTGAAATAGGTCTGCAAGCCCAGCAGGTGATAGGCCTCGCGGATCAGTTTGTTGAGCCCGGGCTCGGTGAGACCCAGGGTCTCCAGAAATTCGGTGCGCTCCTCCGGATCCAGCATGGCGATCTCGCTCTCGATCTGGGCGGAGATCGCGACATGGTCGGCGCCGTCGCGGGCGGCGCGTGTCGCCACGGACCGCGACATGTCATTGCCGTCGGCGGCCGAGGCCTCATCGACGTTGGAGACATAGAGCGCGGGCTTCGAGGTCAGCAGCTGCAGCATCCGCCAGGCCTTCTCGTCCTCAACGTCGACCTTGACCGTGCGCGCCGGGCGGCCAGCATTTAACTCGACCAGCGCCGCCTGCACCAGGCGCAGGGTCTGGACGCTGTCCTTGTCGCCGGTTTTGGCGCGCTTCTCCAGGTTCGTGACGCGCTTCTCCAGGCTCTCTAGATCGGCCAGCATCAGTTCGGTCTCGATGGTCTCGAGATCGGCGAGGGGATCTACCTTTCCTTCAACATGCGTGATGTCGTCATCGATGAAGCAGCGGGTGACGAATGCCACAGCATCACAGTCGCGGATATTGGCCAGAAACTGGTTGCCCAGCCCCTCGCCCTTTGACGCCCCGCGCACCAGCCCCGCGATATCCACGAAATTGATCCTCGAAGGGATGATCTCCTTCGACGGGATGATCGCGGCCAGCGCGTCCAGCCGCGGCTCGGGCACCGCCACGTCGCCGGTGTTGGGCTCGATGGTGCAGAACGGATAGTTCGCGGCCTGGGCGGCAGCGGTCTGGGTCAGCGCGTTGAACAGCGTCGATTTGCCGACGTTCGGCAGGCCGACGATGGCGACTTTGAGGGCCATGGCGAAAGCGGTTCCTGAATTTGAGCCGCGCCACCTAGCACGCGGCGGCGGCGGCGCGAAGAGCGTGGCGGGACGACACCGGACGTAGAGGCTTGCCTGCAATCCATGATAGCCATCTCTGCACCGTGAGCGGGACCTTGTCCGCCGGGGCTGGAGGGCAAGGATGCATCCACCGACGTCATCCGATGTGATCGCGACCCACCGCTTCGATGCCGGTCTGTTGCCGGAGGCAGATCAGTTCGAGGCCTGGGCCCGCTTCACGGCCAATTCTCGAGTGACCCGACCGGGGGCCGGACCGTTTTTTGCCCAGGCATCGTTCTGGAATCTCAACGGCATGCTGGTCTCGATCCAGGCCCTTGACGCGATGACCATGACGCGGGACGACGCCATGCTGCGGGCCAGCGTCTCCGACCATTTCCTGATTGTCATCCCGATCCAGGGCGAGAGCCGGTTTACCGACGACATCGTCGATCAGCCGGTGCGCCCGGGCGACGTGTTGGTGGTCGATCTGAACCGCACCGCCGTCTGCCGCTGTGGACCCCAGACCACCGTTGGTATTTCCCTGGCCCGCGCCTTCCTTGAGGAGCGGGCAGGGCGCGTGGACGCCCAGGGCGTGCTGCCCTCTACACCTGAGGCCCACATCTTCGTCAACTTCATGCGCACCCTGGTTGAACAGCTACCGGCGGCGTCACCCGCCAGCATCGAGCCGTTGTCCCGGATTGTGCGCGACCTGCTGGCCAATGCCCTGTCGATCTCGGCCACGGCGCAGGCCGGCACGCCCTATGCGGTATCGGCCAGGGTTCGCGCCAAGGCCTACATCGAGAGCCAGCGGCCCGGCACGCTGGACGTCGATGTTATGGGACAGTCGCTGGGGATGACGCGGTCGTCCCTCTACCGGCTGTTCAAGGCCGACGGCGGCTTGCAGGCCTTTGACCGGCGCAGACGACTGCGGCTGTTGCACCGGGCGATAGCGGATCCTCTGAACCGACAATCGTTCGGGGACCTGGGTTTTCATCACGGCTTCACAGATCCCGCCCATCTGGCCCGCCTGTTTAGACAGACCTTCGGCTATTCGATGAGCGAGTTGCGGGACCAGTTGGGAACCATGGGCGTGGCTGCGCCTGATGCCGCGACCATGGGCACTGAACTCTATCGTCAGATGATCTCGGACCTCGGCTGAAGCGCGCCACTGAGGCCACCGCTGACTTTGGCACGGACGGTCAAGGGATTGAGACACCGGCTAAAACACCAGCTCCAGCCGCCTGTTAGCGTTTGGTCCAGAGGTGGCGGGCGCGGTCCCCACCGAAGCTGGAGGATCAACGATGCGTTTGCAAACCACCCTGGCCGGGGCGTTCCTGGCCCTGACGCTCGCACCCTCGTCGGTGCAGGCGGCGTATATTTATTCCCCGAATAATGGCGTTTTGACCTCGGAAGGTAACGCCAACAACGTTGTATTCAAACACGCCGACAGCCGGACGCAATGGGTCTTCAAGTCATCGATTTTCGGACCGACACCGCTGACCATCAACGCGATGGCCTTCCGGTTCGATGAAATCTACAGCGACCAGGCGGTCCGGGCCGGGAACTTTACTTTCGGCAATGGTTTCAACCTGCGGCTGGCCACGCTGGCCGGGCTCGCCAGCACGACCTTCGACGACAACCTGCGGAATGCGCGTCAGGTCCTGTCCGGGGCCCAGGTCGTTCCCTTTGTTGTCGGAGCGCCGGCGGGCTCTACAAAGCCCTTCGGTGTGACGTTCAATTTCAGGACGCCGTTCATCTACGACCCTGCGCTGGGCGACCTGCTGATTGACCTGTTCGTGCCCGGGCAGGATCTGTTCGGCACCTTCGATTTCGTCCAGAACAGTCCCCTGGAGTACCGCGTCTTCAATCGCGAGCTGTTGCCGACGGGTTCCATCCAGGCGTTCGGTCCCGTCGTGCGGTTCGACGTTTCAGCCGTGACATTGCCCGGCGGCGGCGGCGGCGACGGTATCATCGACGGGGGCCCTGGCCCCGGTCCCGGCGCTGTGCCTGAACCTGCGACGTGGATGATGCTGCTGTTGGGCTTCGGGACGCTGGGGCTTGCTCTGCGTCGCCGTCAGAGTTGGGTGCCTGAATCGGGGGCGTGAAACGGACTGCGTTCAGTCACTGGCGAGCGGGATGAACTCCTGGTCGTCAGCGTCCGGCAACTTCATTCGCCCCGCACGCCAATCCGCCTTGGCCTGTTCAATCCGCGCTTTGGACGACGACACGAAATTCCACTCCAGAAAGCGCGGCCCGACGGGCTCGCCGCCGAGCAGCATGACGGTGGCCGGCGTCGTCGCCGTGAACAGCACCGGTTGGCCTGGGGCGAACACCGCCATCTGGCCGGCGTGGATCGTGCGGCCATCCACCTCAACGTTTCCGTCGACCACATAGGCCGCGCGCTCGGGATACTCCGCCGGCAGTTCGGCCCTGGTGCCCGCGGCCAGGCGCCAATGACAATAGAACATCGGAGAGTGGGTTTTCACCCTGGACTGCGCGCCCCACCCCTTGCCGGCGATCAGCCGCGCCCACAGGCCATCCGCCTCATAGGTGGGCAGGTCGTCGGGGCCATGGTTGGCGAAGGCGGGGTCGATCTCCTCCTGGCCATCCGGCAGAGCCACCCAGGCCTGGATGCCGTGTAAAGTGCCGCCTCGCGCCCGCAGTGTCTCGAACCGCTCGGAGTGGGTGATGCCCGACCCCGCCGTCATCCAGTTGACCTCGCCGGGATGGATCGGCTGCACCGCGCCCACGCTGTCACGGTGGGTGATCTCGCCGTCGAACAGGTAGGTTACCGTGGAGATGCCGATGTGCGGATGCGGGCGCACATCCACCTCGCGCCCGAAACCGGGCTGGAAGGTCGCAGGTCCCATGTGGTCGAAAAACACGAACGGCCCGACCATCCGCCGTTTTGCGAACGGCAAGACGCGCCCCACCTCGAACCCGCCGAGGTCCTTGCGACGCTGGTCAATGACGAGGTCTAACATGGTCATCTCCTTACCTCCCCCGCGAAGCGGCGGGAGGGGGACCGCCCGCCGAAGAGCGGGTGGTGGAGGGGGCAAGTTACATCCGCTGAGCCAGCCGCGCTTGATCGATTTTCATCGCCTGAGGCTCGCCCCCTCCACCATCCGCTCTTCCCCCGGCTTGATGCCGGGGTCGGCCGATGGTCCCCCTCCCGCCGCTTTGCGGGGGAGGTAGGCCCGCCTACCCCTGCGCACTCACATAGGGGCTGATCAGGCCGAGCGGCGCGGCGGTGGTGTTCTTGACCGAACGGATCACGATCCGGCTCTCGATGTTCGACACCAGGCCCAGGCTCAGGATCTTGTCGCGCAGGAAATTGTCGAAGGCGTGCATGTCGCGGGTGACGATGCGCAGCTCATAGTCGCAGGCGCCCGTGACCGTGGCGCACTGGACCACCTCGGCCAGTTTTGTGATCGCGGTTTCGAAGGCGTCCAGGTTGTCCTTGGTGGGCAGGCTGAGCTTGACGGTGCAGTAGACCTCGAAACTCAGACCCAGCTTGTCGCGGTCCAGGATGGTCACGCGGCGCTGGATGACGCCGGCGTCCTCCAGGCGTTTGATGCGCCGCCAGCACGGGCTGGACGACAGACCAACGCGCTCTGCGATCTCGGCGACCGACAATCCGGCGTCGTGCTGGATCAGATCCAGAATCTTGGCATCGACAGCGTCGAGGACCTCGGGCAACATTTCCTCCTGGCTAATACATAAAAGTGTCGTGTTCTTGCCCCGGAACGGGGGCGTGGGGGCATGCTTTTGGCAAGCATTTCCCGTGGTCTTATATGATCTTGCAAGGTCTCGGGCAGACCCATAGGGAAAAAAATTGCGATGCGGCACCAGGAAGTGACGCTCGACGACAAATTTCTGCTCACAGAGGGCCGCGTCTTCATCACCGGCGTGCAGGCGCTTTTGCGCGTTTTGATGGACCAGCACCGGCTGGATCAGGCCGCCGGGCTGAACACGGCGGGATTTGTCAGCGGCTATCGAGGTTCGCCCCTGGGTGGGCTGGACCAGCAGGCCGCTCGCGCGGCCAAATATCTGAAGACGGCCCAGGTGGTGTTCAAGGAAGGCCTTAACGAGGACCTGGCCGCCACCGCCGTCTGGGGCAGTCAGCAGGCCAATCTGTTCCCCGGCGCCCTGTTCGATGGCGTCTTCGGCATGTGGTACGGCAAGGCTCCGGGCGTGGACCGGACCGGCGACGCCTTCAAGCACGCCAACTTCGCAGGCGTGTTCCCAAAGGGCGGCGTGCTGGCGGTGGCCGGCGACGACCACACCTGCAAATCCTCGACGCTGCCCTCACAGTCGGAGTTCGCCTTCCAGGACTTCGAGATGCCGGTGCTGTCGCCGGCCGATGTCCAGGAGGTGCTGGACTACGGCCTCCTGGGCATCGCCATGTCGCGCTTTTCCGGCCTCTGGGTCGGCATGATCGCCCTGGCCGACACGATGGATTCCGGAGCGACCATCGATGTGTCGCTGTCGCGGCATCAGTTCGTGACGCCCGAGAACTATCGCATGCCGCCCGGCGGGCTGGGCATCCGGCTGAAGGACCAGCCGCTGGACAAGGAGCGTCGGCTGCGGACGCAAAAGCTGCCGGCCGCGCTCGCCTTCGCCCGCGCCAACCGGATCGACCGGGTGATGCTGGGGTCCAGCCGCCCACGCCTGGGCATTGCCTGTCAGGGCCAGGCCTACAAGGATGTGATCGAGGCCTTCACGGCCATGGGGATCACCCCCGACGAGGCCGCCAGCCTCGGCGTCGCCATCTACAAGGTTGGCATGCCCTGGCCGCTGGAGCCGCTGGGCCTGCGGGCCTTCGCCGCCGGTCTCGAAACCCTGATGGTGATCGAGCACAAGCGCGCCCTGATCGAGACCCAGGCCCGCGCCGCCCTCTATGACCTGCCGGCCCACGCGCGGCCCACGATCATCGGCAAGACCGACGAAAACGGCGCGCCATTGCTCTCCGAGCTCAATTCCCTGTCCGTCGCCGAGATCGCGCTGGCTATCGCTGACCGCCTGCCGCCCGGCCCGCACATGGACCGGGTCTATGACTACCTCAGCCGGGTATCGGCGGCATCCATGGCCGCGGTCACGCTCTCCAGCGACCAGCAGCGCAAACCCTTCTTCTGCTCCGGTTGCCCGCACAACACCTCGACGCGACTGCCGGAGGGCTCGCGCGCCCTGGCCGGCATCGGCTGCCACTACATGGCCAGCTTCAACGACCCCGCGACCGACCTGAACAGTCACATGGGCGGCGAGGGGCTGAGCTGGGTCGGTGCCTCGCCCTTCACCACCGAAAAGCACGTCTTCGTCAATCTGGGTGACGGCACCTACAACCATTCGGGTTCGCTGGCGGTGCGCGCGGCGATCGCGTCCGGCGCCAGCATGACCTACAAGCTGCTGTTCAACGATGCCGTCGCCATGACCGGCGGCCAGGCGGCCGAGAGCGGCTTCACCGTCCCCCAGATCACCCGGCAATTGGCCTCGGAAGGGGTGACCCGGACCGTGATCGTCGCCGCCGAGCCTGAGCGCTACCAGAGCGTCACCGACCTGGCCCCCGGCGTCGAGGTCAAACCCCGCCGCGAGCTGATGGCTGTGCAACGCCAGCTGCGCGATGTGCCAGGCGTCACCGTGCTGATCTACGATCAGGTCTGCGCCACCGAAAAGCGCCGCCGCCGCAAGCGCGGCACGATGGCCGCCGCCCCCATGCGGGTGATGATCAATCCGCTGGTTTGTGAGGGCTGCGGTGACTGCTCGCGCGCCTCCAACTGCGTGTCAGTCGAGCCACTGGACACCGAGTTTGGCCGCAAGCGCCGGATCAACCCATCGACCTGCAATCAGGACTACACCTGCGTCGACGGCTTCTGCCCCTCGTTCATCACGCTTGAGGGCGCCGAAAACGCCCATCGCGAGGCCAAACCGGCGCTGACGGCTGACGCGACGCCCCTGCCAGTGTTCCGGGCCCAGACCGGCGTCCAGAACATCGTCTTCACCGGGGTCGGCGGCACCGGCGTGACCACGGTCGCCTCGATCCTGGCCATGGCGGCCCACGTGGATGGCCGCGCCGCCTCGTCCGTCGACATGACCGGCCTGGCGCAAAAGGGCGGGGCGGTGTTCAGCCACGTCCGCATCGGCGAGACCGAGACCAGCGTCATCGGCGGCCGTGTGCCCGCCGCCAGTGCCCATGTGCTGATCGCCTGCGACGTGCTGTCGGCGGCGGGGGCCGACGCGCTCAGCCTCTACGCCAAAGACCGCACTGTGGCGGTGGGTAACGCCGACTTCGCCCCCACCGCCGACTTCGTTTCGGATCGTGACGTGCGCTTCGATGCCGGCGAACAGGGTCGCAGGATCGCGGCGGCCACAAAATCGTACGACGCCGCACCGGCCAGCGAGCTGGCCGTCACCCACATGGGCGACGCCATCTACGCCAACATGATCATGCTGGGCTTTGCCTGGCAAAAGGGCGTGATCCCGGTCTCCAGCCGCGCGCTCTATCGGGCTATCAAGCTGAACGGCGTTGAGGCCGACGCCAACCTCCAGGCCTTTGAACTGGGCCGCAAGGTCGCCGTGGATCCGACCGTCGCCGCGCCGGCAGAGGTGGCGACGCCGACGCCGGAGACCATGCCGCTGGACCAACTGATCGCGTCGCGGGCTGAGGAGCTGACCGCCTACCAGAACCGCGCATACGCCACCCGCTATCTGAAGCGCATCGAAGTCGTGGCCACCGCCGAGCGCGCCGTCGGTACCACCGATGACCTGACCCGCGCTGCCGCCGTCAGCCTCTACAAGCTGATGGC
>JANNFM010000614.1:0-9430 GCA_031379795.1 Alphaproteobacteria bacterium | reverse complement strand
CTATGCTGGAAATGGTATGATGACGTCCGGCATCGTAAGTTGCCAAGGAGATACCTATACATGTGACTATTCGTTTACGAGTTCATACATCTTTAATGTTGGAGGCCAATCATTTGACGGCCTATCGCTTACGCAACCCGGAACCTATACTCCGCAAATCGACGACTATGCCGAGGTGGTCTGGGGGCATGTTAACTACGATTCCAACTATATCTTTTCAGTCAACTCCCGCGCTTCCGGGACGCTCTCCAGGATCACGGTGGGCGTCCCTGAACCCGCCACCTGGGCGATGATGATTATCGGCTTCGGTGCTGCCGGTTCGATGATCCGCCGCCGCAAGGCTGTGGTCGCTTAGAACACAACGCCTGACAGACACGCGCCGCCGGTCTCGTGATCGGCGGCGTTGCTGTGCGTGCAAGTGCGTTGCTCGCAACGTCGCCCACCCGCCGTCTGCGACATTCAGCAGGTCCGCTTCCCGGCGACGCGCGCCGCCCATCACGCGTGCGCCGCGGTCGGCCACCTTACGAATCCACCACCTACCCCACCTTGCGGTCGCGGCCTTCCCAGTAGGGTTTGCGGAGTTCGCGTCGCAGGACCTTGCCGGACGGGTTGCGGGGCAGGGCGTCGATGAAGTCCACGGACTTTGGCGCCTTGAAACCGGCGATCCGCTGGCGGGCCCAGGCGATGATGTCGGCGGGGTCGGGCCGGGGTCCGGGGGCCGCCACCACGATGGCCTTGACCGCCTCGCCCCAACGTTCATCGGGAACGCCGATCACGGCGGCGTCGGCGACGCCCGGGCAGCCCAGGATCGCGTTCTCGACCTCAGCTGGATAGACGTTCTCGCCGCCGGAGACGATCATGTCCTTCACCCGGTCGTGGACGAAGAAAAAGCCGTCCGCATTCCGGTAGCCGGCGTCGCCGGTGCGCAGCCAGCCGTCAGGCCGGATGGTCTCTGCGGTGGCTTCCGGACGGTTCCAGTAACCGGCCATCACAATCGGTCCGCGAATCTCGATCTCACCGATCTCGCCGACATCGAGGGCGTTGCCGTCCTCATCGGCGATGCGGGTCTCGAGTGAAGCCCAGGACTTGCCACAGGCGCGGAGCAGGTCGCCCTGATGATCCTTCGGCGACAATGTGGTGCCGGCCCCGGTGGTTTCGGTCATGCCGTAGAACTGGATGAATCCGCAGCCGAAGGTCGCGGTGGCCTTGGCCAGCACGGCCTCCGAGATCGGCGACGCGCCATAGGACACCGACTTCAGGGTTGAGAAGTCTGTGGTCTCGACGCCGGGCGTCTGCAGCAGGGCGTTGATCATCACGGGCGCCAGGAAGACGTGGGCGACCTTCTCCGCCGCCATCGCCTCAAGCACCTTTGGCGGTGCGAAATCGGCCTGCAGCAGCAGCCGGCCGCCTGAGGCCAGGCCGGCGAAACTGATGTTCGTGCCGGCCACATGGAACATGGGCATCAGGATCAGAACCGTGTCCTCGGCCCCGTAGGCGAAGCCCTCGACCTGATGACGGAGTTCCAGAAACGCCGAGTAGTTGCGGTTGGTCAGCCGCACGCCCTTGGGCAGGCCGGTGGTGCCGGAGGTGTAGAGCTGCAGGACGTCATCATCCGCGCCGGGCGTCGTCAGGCTGGGGGCGGTCGCTGCGTCGCGCAGCCTGGCGTAGTCGTCGAACACGGGATGTCCGCCGCCCACCGCGATCACCCGGATCGGCCGGTCGATCTCGGCCAGAATGGCTTCCGCGGCGGCGTAGAAGTCCGGGCTGACGAAGAACAGGTTCGCGCCGGAGTCCTTCAGGATGAACGCGATCTCGGGCACGGCCAGCCGGGTGTTGATGGGCGCGAAACAGGCCCGGATCTTGGCGACGCCGAAGAAGATCTCGAACCAGGCTTCGGACGCCCGCCCCAGCCAGGCGACCCGGTCGCCGGGCTTGACGCCCATCTGCTGCAGCATACCGGCCACCTGGTCCGACCGGCGGTCCATCTCGGCATAGGTCAAGTCGCGCCCTTCAAACGCGATGGCCACCTTGTGACCCAGTTGGGCGCCATGGATGCGGGGAATGTCGGTGAGCGTCTGGATCGGATCGTGGGTCATAGGCGCCTGGGTTTCCTCAACTTCGTTTGTTGAGACCAGATAGGCCGCCGCCGCCGCGCCGCCAACCGCCTTATGTGACCGCGGCGCGATGCTGAAACTCGGGTTGGAGGTAGGCCGCCGTCTCCAGGAGGTCCGCCATCATCTCAACGGCGTCCCAAACATCAACATACCGGAGAAACAGCGGCGAGAAGCCGAAGCGCGCGATGTCCGGGTCCCGGAAGTCGCCGATCACGCCACGGGCGATCAGGGCCTGGATCAGCGCGTAGCCTTCAGGATGCGACCAGGACACATGCAGGCCGCGTTCCGTCATCCGCCGGGACCCGGACAGTTTCAGGCCGAATCCGCCGCAGCGGTCCTCGACCAAGCTCATGAACAGGTCACACAGCGCCAGGCCCTTGGCCTCGATCGCCGCGGGTCCAGCCTCCAGCAGCAGGTCCAGCCCCACGTCCAGGGCCGCGAGCCCCAGGATCGCCGGGGTGCCGCAAAGCTGCGCCCGGATGTCCGGCGCCGGTCGATAGGCGGGTTCAAAGGCGAAGGGCGCGGCATGGCCCATCCAGCCGGACAGGGGCGAGCGAATGGCTGCCTGATGCCGTTCGGCCACGAACAGGAAGGCCGGCGCGCCGGGTCCGCCGTTGAAATACTTGTAGCCGCAGCCGACCGCCAGATCGGCGCCCGCCGCATTGAGGTCGACCGCCAGAGCCCCGGCCGTATGGCTGAGGTCCCAGAGCGCGAGCGCGCCCCTGGCGTGGGCCGCAGCGGTCACACCCGCCATGTCGTGCCGACGCGCCGACGTGTAGTGCACATGGGTCAGGACGACGGCGGCGGTGTCCTCGTCGGTGGCGCTGACGATCTCATCGGGCGGCACAATCTTCAGCGTTGCGCCGCTGAGGCCCGCCAGACCCTGAAGGATGTAGTTGTCGGTCGGGAAGTTGTTGTCTTCAGTCAGCAGCGTGCGGCGACCCGGCCGCAGGGACAGCGCCCCGGCCGCCAGCTTGAACAGGTTGACCGAGGTGGAGTCGGCCACAACCACCTCGTTCGCCTTGGCCCCGATCAGCCGGGCGATCTTGCCGCCGACTTTCTGCGGCGCATCGATCCAGCCGGCGGCGTTCCAGCTGGTGATGAGACCTTTGCCCCATTCCTCATGGATCACCTGCGACAGTCGCCCTGCTGTGGCGCGGGGCAGGGGACCCAGCGAATTGCCGTCCAGGTAGATGATCCCGTCGGGCAGATCGAAGGCGTCGCGGAATCCTGCCAGCGGATCGGCGGCGTCGAGGGCTTCAGCGTCTCTGCGGTCCATAGGCGCTTCTAGCCTTCGCATTTCGACGCGGAAAGGACGGCGGGGCTGGGCTGTGCTTAGATGGATGAAATCGAACGTGGCGCGGGCGCAAAGACCCGCGGAGGGAACCATATCATGACCAGATTCCGCCATCTCGCCCTGACGTCGGTCGCCGTGCTGGCGATGGTCGGTGGCCTGACGCCCGCGATGGCCCAAACTGCCAGGCCTGGCGCCGCCGCCAAGAAGGACGTCTGGCCCGGCCTGCCGCCGGGGGCGATGGAAGAGTACATGGCCCTGCGCGACGGGGTCCGCCTGGGCGCCAATGTCTTCAAGCCGGCGGGCGCGGGCCCCTGGCCGGTCGTGCTGTCGCGCACGCCTTATCTCAAGGATGGCCGGATCGACCGTGAGCGCGATCCCGACGGCGCCAAGAACCGTGAGGGTCTGGCCAAACAGGCGAAGCGTTACACCGACGCCGGGTTTGTCTTCGTATTGCAGGATGTTCGGGGCAAGGGCCGGTCACAGGGCTTCTACACCGCCTTCGAAACCGACATCGAGGATGGCTATGACGCCGTCGAGTGGGCGGCCCGCCAGCCCTGGAGTAATGGCAAGGTCGGCATGACCGGTGGCTCGGCCCTGGGCATCACCGCCAACTCCGCGGCGATGGCTGCGCCGCCGCATCTGGTGGCCAACTATGTGGTGGTCGCGCCGGCGGATCGGCTGGCCTACAGCTATCCGGGTGGCGTGCTGAAGGACAAGGACACCATCGGCTGGCTGCGTGGGCAGGGGATCTCGGAGGAACAGCTCAACCGCACCCGGGCGCGATCTGTCGACGATGTCAGCTGGAACCGCGTGGCGATGACCACCAACCGCAAGTACATCCGCGTGCCGACATTCCACGTTGGCGGCTGGTACGACATCTTCAATGGGGGCATGGTCAACAACTTCGAGTTCCTGCAGAACGAAGGCTCGGCCGGGGCGCGGGGCAACCAGAAACTGATGATGGGCCCGTTCGGTCACGGGCCGCTGACGGGGGATCTGGCCTATCCCGGCAATGACCGGCTGGCGCTGGGCGGCGATCAGGAAATCCGCTGGTTCGACTACTGGCTGAAGGGCGTCGACAACGGCATCATGGATGAGCCGCCGGTGTCCTATTTCATGATGGCAAGTGCGAAGAAGGAGGCCTACTCGCCCAAGAACCGCATGCTGACCTCGGCCAACTGGCCGCCGGCGTTTCGCGAGGTGCGCTATTTCCTGACCCCTGACGCGGGTCTGACGACCAAGGCGCCGGGTGCGGCCGAGGCGAAGGCCAGCTACCGGTTTGATCCAGCAAACCCGGTCGCCACCTTCGGCGGCGCCAACCTGACCTTTGAGCGGGGTCCGATGGATCAGCGCGCCGTCGGGCAGCGTCAGGACTACCTACGGTTCCAGACCCCGGTGCTGGACAAGGATGTCGTGATCTCGGGGCCGGTGAAGATGGAGCTCTATGCCGCCACCGATGGCCCCGACACCGACTTTGTCGCCAAGCTGGTGGATGTCTATCCCGACGGCTATGAGGCTCTGGTGCTGGATGCGCCAATCCTCACACGGTTCCGCAATGGCCTTAAGCCGGACCAGATCAAGCCGATGACCCCCGGTGCGCCGGAGAAGCTGATGATCGACCTGTGGCCCACGGCGATCACCTTCGAGAAGGGTCATCGCATCGCGGTACACATTACCTCGTCCAATGCGCCCCGTTTCGAGGTCAACCCCAATACCGGGGAGGGACCGGGCGGAGCGTCGAAGCCCCGGGTGGCGGTCAACACGATCTACATGGACGCCTCGCGGCCCACGGCAATTGTCTTGCCCATGGTGTATCCCGGCGACGGCAAATAGCCGGCTGACGACAAATGGGGGTTGTCGATGCAACCTTTGCATGGCCAATCGCGTTGCGGTTTCGTTCTGAAGGCCCCAGATAGGGCCGTAGACGAGGTCCATGGTGTGACCGGCTGAAGGGATGCCCCATGCACGAGACCGGATCTGACGTTCAACAAACGCGCACCGCAAAGGTAGACGCCGACACCGGGCAGCTCAGCCGCTACCAGCGCCTGCGCCGGGCGACCGAGGCGCTGACACGCTCGCTGACGCCGGAGGATATGGCGGCCCAGTCGATGCCAGACGCCAGTCCGACCAAGTGGCATCTGGCGCATACCACCTGGTTCTTCGAGACGTTTTTGCTGGCGCCGAATCTGTCTGGCTATCGGGTGTTCGATCCCCGGTTCGGGTATCTGTTCAATTCATATTATGAAGCGGTGGGCTCAAGGATGCCGCGTCCCGCGCGCGGTCTGTTGACGCGACCCTCGGCCGCCGATGTGCTGGCCTATCGGGCTTATGTTGACGCGGGCATGGCGCGCCTGATGTCCGGCGACATCGGGCCGATGGGTGATCTCGTGGAACTGGGCCTGGCGCATGAGGAACAGCATCAGGAGTTGATCCTGATGGATATCCTGCACCTGTTTGCGCAGTCGCCTTTGTCCCCGGCTTTCGTACCGCACAGGGTGACCTCCGGATCTTCAGAGCCGCCGCCGCTGGCCTATCGCAGCCATTCCGGTGGCCTGGTCGAGATCGGCCACAACGGCGTTGGATTTGCCTTCGACAATGAGGCGCCGCGGCACAAGGTCTGGCTGGAACCGTTCCGTTTGGCTGATCGGCTGGCGAGCAATGGAGAATGGCTGGCGTTCATGGCCGACGGTGGATATCGCCGCGCTGAATTCTGGCTGGCCGACGGCTGGGCCCTGGCGCAGGCCGAGGGCTGGCGCGCACCGATCTACTGGCGCGAGGGTAAAGACGGCTGGTCGGCCATGGGTCTTTCGGGCGTACAGGCCCTGGATCTGGCAGCTCCGGTCAGTCACGTCAGCTACTATGAGGCCGATGCCTACGCAGCATGGGCGGGCGCGCGGCTGCCGACGGAGGCAGAGTGGGAGCACGCGGCTGAGGCCATGGCGGGGCCGGTGTCAGGCGAGCTCTGGGAATGGACCCGCAGCGCCTATCTGCCCTATCCCGGGTTCAAGGCAGCGGTCGGCGCGGTCGGCGAGTACAACGGCAAGTTCATGGCCGGACAGTTCGTCCTCAAGGGCGGGGCCGCCGTGACGCCGAAGGGGCATGCCCGCACCAGCTATCGCAACTTTTTCTATCCGCATCAGCGGTGGATGTTTTCCGGCGTGCGGCTGGCGCGGGATGGGGCCGATGACAACGTGCCAGGTTCCGACTTTCTGGCGGATGTCCTGACGGGGCTGTCCCGGTCACCGAAGTCCATTCCGCCCAAGCATTTCTATGACGCCGCCGGGTCAGACCTGTTCGAGGTGATCACCGGACTGGATGAGTATTATCCGACGCGGACGGAGATCGCTCTGCTGCAGGCGGCGGCGCCTGAGATTGCGCGGCATATTCCCGAGGGCGCGGCGCTGGTCGAGTTCGGCAGCGGCGCCAGCGTCAAGACCCGGCTGCTGCTGGATGAGGCGCCACAGGTGGCGGTCTATGCCCCGATTGATATCAGCGTTTCGGCTCTGGACACTGCCGCAGCGGCGATCCGAAGCGACTATCCGGGGGTGGAGGTGGCCCCGCTGTGCGACGACTTTACCAACGCCCTGGCCCTTCCGCAGGCCTGCAGCGGACGTCCGGTTGTCGGGTTCTTTCCGGGATCCACTATCGGCAATTTCACGGCAGATGAAGCGCGGGTATTCCTGGTGGGCGCGCGCCGCCTGCTGGGGCCGGGTGCTGCGTTCATCGTCGGCATCGATCTGGTCAAGGACATGGCGACCCTGGTGGCGGCCTATGATGACGCGCGCGGCGTAACGGCGGCGTTCAACAAGAACCTGCTGTCGCGGATCAACCGGGAGTTATCCGGCAACTTCGACCTCGACCAGTTTTACCACCGGGCGATCTGGAACGACGTGCTCAGCCGCATCGAGATGCATCTGCTCAGTCTGAAGGATCAGGCCGTGCGGGTGGCCGGGGCGGAGTTCCGGTTCAGGGCCGGGGAAACCCTGCACACCGAGAACTCGCACAAGTTCACCGTGGAGGGGTTTGCTGACCTGGCCCAGGCCGCCGGCTGGACGCTGGAGCGGGAGTGGGTCTCTGCCCATCCCGCTTTCGCGATCGTGTTGTTGCGGAGTTAGCGCGTGGCAGCTTCAAGTGGATATCGATCAATGCGCCGGTCGCGCCCCGGCGCTTGTCATGAATTCGGCCGGTAGGATTGTGGTTTCCCCCAACAAGGGGGAAAGCGGCCCGATGCGCGGAGCGCAAGAGGCCGATGGGGGAGGTTGCACAAAGAGGGCAGGTTCATGCGTTGACCTTGCGCACCGTGCATGGCGTTCAACACTTCCCCCATCGGCGACTGGCCCCTGCGGGGCTTCGCGCCGCTTTCCCCCAAATGGGGGAAATCTCAGGACTTCGGAGACCTTGTGAGATTAGAGAGCGCGCCTTTTGATCCGGATCAGACGCGTCGATCTGACCCGGAGAGGCTTTAGACTTCGCGCAGCCGGTTGTGTCCGACGCCGCGCGAGATCTCACCGCCCTTGCGACCGGCGGTCACCGCCAGATCGCGGTTGCGGGCAAAGCTGCGCTTTTCGCTGGGCACGCTGGCACCGCCTTTGCGGGCGATTTCGAGGCGACGCTCCAGCGACATTGCAGCAAAGCCGCGCTTGGCGCGGGGCGGATTGATTTCGGGCGTGGCCAAGTCAAGTTTCCTGAGCGACGCCGCGAGCCCGGGGGAACTCAAGCGTGCCAAGGTTAAACCCCTGGGTTCGGGAGAGGTTGCGTGGGTTTGTGCAGATGGTGCGGCCGATGCGCGTGGGGTCGCGATGTGCGGCTAGCGGATAGAGCCTGACATTGGTGTCCCGTTGGGGCCTTGGTGAAGGTCCGCTTGCGGGCCGGAAGTCAGCGGTGAGAATCGACCCGTTGCGGACGGTCAGCGCGCCCGTATTTCGGCAATGACCAACTACGCGACAGTCTGACCTCCTGCGTCTGGATGACTGCGTGACTTCTGCGGAAACACCATGATCAGGACGAGAATGACCGCAGCCAAAACGGCCGACGCCATCGGACGACTGAAGGCCAGTCCTCCGTGGTCAATCGGCTTGTCCAGAAAGTCGCCAACGACCGCGCCGAAGGGGCGGGTGAGGATGAACGCGGTCCAGAATAACATGACGCGATTGACGCGTGTCCATAGAGCCAGGGCGGCCACGCCGGCGAGCAGCGCGCCGAACACGGCCGCCGCCCCCAGATAACCGAGCGCTCCGGTATCGGCGGTCCAGTCTCCCAACGCCGTTCCCAAGGTCTGGGACAGCGTGATGGTGAGCCAGTAGAAAAGCTCGACCCGAGGCTCGGCGACATGGTCGGACGACACCGAACCGAGCGTCAGCTTCCACGCGGCTAGGGACGCCAGAACCGCCGCTGACAGAAGGGCCGACCCGCCCGTATAGCCAATACCCAGGGAGCGGGTGGCAAAGTCCGCCAAAGTGGTGCCCGCGGTTGTCGACGCTATGATAGTCGCCCAGTAGAGGAACGAGTGAAACCGCCTTGCCCGGACCTGCACGATCACCAAAAGGATCAGGATCGTGGCGAAGATGGCGGTGCCAGTCAGGTAGCCAAGGTTCATCGTCATGCTGACGGTGTCGCCGCCAGTCTCGCCCAAGGTCGTGGCGAGAATTTTGATGAGCCAAAAACCGGCTGTGATTGTTGGAACCTTGGACAGATCGTCAAGGGACTTCGAGTTCGGCATCATGCGTGTCCGGCGGTCACGTTGCCGCCGAATGACGCTGCTCGCCAAAGATGACCAGATTGCGCTCGTCAGCCCCCAAGACCGCTCCCCCCATTTCGGTCATCGGGAAGGTCCGCTCTCCGGCAGGGTCGGCTGCCGCTTTCCCGGATGGGTTCCCCGCGTGGGTTTCAACCCACTGGAGATACATGCGGTAAATCGGACCTATCCAGCGCCGTGGGGCCCCCGCGGGGGGGGGGGGGGCCCCCCCCCCGGGGGGGCCCCCCCCCCACGGGGGGGCCCCGCCCACCCCCCGGCGGAGGG
>JANNFM010000588.1:0-2566 GCA_031379795.1 Alphaproteobacteria bacterium | reverse complement strand
ACCTTCCACCACAGAGACAACGGCCGGGAGAACCCGCCGCTCCTGGGGTTAGCCCAACCGATGGGCCGCTGGATCACGCTGGACTGGATCCGTGGCCTGATGCTGGTCATCTCGCTGCTGCTTCTGGCCTGTTATGGCGGGGTGGTCTTTCTGTTCCGCACAAACGACAGGGCGTCTCTCTACTTTGCGCTCGCCTGCGTGTTCCTGGTTCCGACGATCGGGGTGTTTCGGCACGACAATCTGCTGCTGGTTGCCTATCCCGGCTTCTCGTTCCTGCAGATGCTGACGGTGCAGTACCTGTCGGGTTCGGTCGCCTTGGCCTTCGTCGTGGCTCACACGCACCAATTGTTCCCCAGAGAGAGCCCAAGGTTCGTTCAGGTGGCGCTTGAGGTCTTTTTTGTAACGCTCATCATCATTTTCGGCGGTTTGGCGATAACGGGTGACACCTTCGCCATGTCGAACACATCTCACTGGACTGCGCCTTTGAGGAACAGCGCCCTGCTCTACGTCGTCGCAGTGGTCGCCTTCGCGGCCTTCCGCAAGCGCGACGGAGCCGTGGTCTATGCGCTGGGGATGGTCGTCTTCACGGCGACGGCGATCTATACGAGCCTGATGGTCAACGGGGTGATCGTGCGCCCGGCATCCGGTTTTGACCCGCTGCCGCTGGGCATGCTGCTGTTGCTGTTCAGCCAGATCGTGATCCTGGCCGAGCGGTGGAGCGTGGCGATGGGCGTCGCGGAGCAGCGCTCTGACGACCTTGAGGAACTGTTGGATGTCAACAGTTCCATCACCGCCGAAATCCGACTGGACGCCCTGTTGCAGCGCATTGTGGAGGCCACGAGCCGGTTCATTCACGCCGACCGCGCCTCGCTGTTCCTGTTCGACGGCAAGACAGATGAACTCTGGTCAATCGCTGCCGAGGGGGTTGGCGCCAACCAGATCCGGTTCCCTTCGGACGGCGGCCTGGCCGGAGCCTGTTTCACGGCCGGCGAGCCGATCAACATCGCCGACGCCTATCAGGACGAGCGCTTCAACAGCAATGTAGACGTGGCCACCGGCTATCGGACCACCAGTGTGCTGACCATTCCCGTCAAGGCGCGTGACGGGCGCAAGCTGGGGGTCATGCAAGCGCTGAACAGCACCGACGGCAAGCCGTTCAGCGACGCCGACGTCGCGCGGATGACGGCGCTGTCGGCTCAGGCGGCGATCGCCATCGACAACGCCAATCTGTTCGCAGAGGTCGCCTCCGAACGGAACTACAACGAGAGCATTCTGCGCTCGATGTCGTCGGGCGTGGTGACCCTGGACGCCGAAGCCAACTTCGCCAAGCTGAACGACACCGCCTGCCGCATCCTGGGGGTCACCCGCGAGCAGCTGGAGGGCACCGACTCCCGCGACCTGCTGGCGACAACCAATCCCTGGCTGATCCCCGAGATCAAGGCGGTGGCCGTGAGCGGCGAGCCAAAGACCTTGCTGGACGCTGAACTTCGCACCGGGCGTGGTGACATCGTTTCGGCCAATCTTTCCATCGTGCCGCTGATGATGGAGGAGGAGACTGCGGGCCTGCTGGTGATCATTGAGGACATTACCGAGAGCCGTCGGATGCAGGGTGCCATGCGGCGTTTCATGACCCAGAAAGTGGTCGATCAGGTGATGGGCCGCGGCGACGAGTTGCTGTTCGGCGCCGCCTGTCCCGCCAGCGTGCTGTTCGCCGACATCCGCAGCTTCACAAGCCTGGCCGAGAAGCTTCAGGCGCGTGAAGTGGTGGAGATGCTCAACGAGATCTTCACCGAGCTGTTCGAGGCGGTCGCCGGACACGACGGGGTGCTCGACAAGTTCATGGGCGATGGTCTGATGGCGGTCTACGGCGCGCCTCTGGCCTCGGGCCGTGACCCGTTGAACGCGGTGGACTCGGCGGTGCAGATGATCCGGATGATTGGCGTGTTGAACGTCGGTCGCGCCGAACGCGGCCTGGCCGACCTGCGCCTGGGCATCGGGGTGACCACCGGTGAGGTGGTGGCCGGCACCATCGGTAGCCCCAAGCGCATGGACTACACCGTGATCGGTGACAGTGTGAACCTGTCGGCCCGCCTGCAATCGACCACCAAGATCTATGGCGTGGACATTATCATTGACGAGGCCACGGCTTCCGAATGCGGCGATCACCATGTGTTGCGCGAACTGGACACCATCCGGGTGCGCGGTCGCGAACAGCCGGTGCGGATATTCCAGGTTTTGACTGATGCGGGCGCAAAGCCGGGCCTTCAGGCCTACTGGCGCGGACGGGGAAGGCTGGAAGCGCGCCAATGGGAGGCTGCCGCGGCCTGCTTCGCTGAGGCCGTGGCTCAGGACCCAACCGACAAAGCCGCGACAATGATGCTGGAACGTGCCCGAGCCCTGATCAAAGACCCCCCGGCCGCGACCTGGGACGGCGTGTGGAGTTCGGCCGACGCGTAGCGAAGGCGCTAGCCCGACGTGTCAATCGACCTCTCCTGATCGTCATCTCCCGGCGCTCCCGAAAAAAACCTCAGATAAATTTTGGCGGTATGTTCACTCTGTGTTCTAT
>JANNFM010000565.1:0-4689 GCA_031379795.1 Alphaproteobacteria bacterium | reverse complement strand
CCATTGTCGGCCAACGGCCAGCGGCGGAAGTCCGGCCCGCCGCCAATGGTGTCGAAGCGGATCACTTCGGCCCCCATCTGGGCCAGGTACAGCCCACAGGTGGGTGCGGCGACAAAGGCCGAACCCTCAACGACGCGAAGGCCTTTCAGGAGATCGTACATCTATCCTCCGCCCATCCCGGCGATGCCGAAGACGCCGTCCGTTGTCCAAGCGCAACAGGCGGGAGAAAGCCTCAGCCGAAGGGAGAAAGTCCAGGCCTTTCGCCGGGTCTCAGATGCGCTTGCCGAAGTTCTCATCGTCAATGTCGCTGGCGGGGATCCAGCTGGCGGGCGGGGTCGTGGTCTCGACATAGGGCGTCGGGGGTGCCACTGCCGTCACACGGGCCACGGCCAGGTAGCCTGCGAAGCCTGTCACGAAGGCCACGCTCGCCAACATCAGTAGGGGCCTCAAGAGGGTCATGGCGCGAGCCTGCGGCGCGTTGGTTACTGAAGACTCAACGAAATGCCACGGCGACGGTTGCAGGCGTGTGACGACTTGTTTTTGCGAGTTACTCGCATTAGCAGTTGTTGCGGCGAGCGACGCGCGCCGGGAGACCTGATCCATGACCCTGTCTGCGAAACTGCGCCGCTTCTGGCTGGACGTGCATCTCTGGATCGGCGTGGGCCTGCTGGTCGCGCTGGTTCCGTTGAGTGTCACCGGCTCCATCCTGGTCTGGCACGATCAGCTGGACCGCGCCCTCTATTCCCAGAGATACGCGGTCACCGGACCCACGGTTTCAATGCCGGTCGAAGCCTATGCGGCGGCGGCTCAGGCGGCATTTGGCGACCGGGCCCAACTCACCCAGGTGCGTCTGCCGCAGAAGGCCGGCGACCCGGTGGTGGCGGTGGGCCGGATGCCCGGCAAGCCGGGACCGGGCGGTCGACCGCGCAGCCTGAACGCCTGGATGGATCCCCCGACGGCGCGGGTGCTGGCCACGGCCGAGGTGGCCAAAGGCTTCAGCATGGCCATGCACCGTGTCCACGGCTCGCTGCTGATCCCGGATGTGGGGCGCAAGGTGGTGGGCTGGCTGGGCTGGGCGATGTTCGTGTCCAGCGTCACGGGCCTGTGGCTATGGTGGCCGCGTAACGGTGGTTTTCTCAAGGGTCTGCGCTGGCGCCGCGGCGCATCGACCTTGTTCAACCTGCACCACGTCGTGGGGTTCTGGATCTGCGTTCCACTGGCCGTGCTGTCGCTGACCGGGGTCTATATCTCCTTTCCGCAGACCAGCCGCGCGGTGTTCGGCCTGCCGGCCCAGCCGCCCCGCGCCACGGGTCCGGGGCGGTTCGCACCGCCCATCAAACCAAGGTTGACCGTCGCCCAGGCTGTCGACTCAGCACGGGCCAAATATCCGGGACAAACCGTCGAGGTGAGTTTGCCGGCAAAGGGCGACGAACCTGTCTGGCGTGTCGGTCTCAAGGCGGCGGGCGCAGAGCGGCCAGCGACGGTCGAGGTCGTCGACGCGACAGGCGAGGTCAAGGCGGTCCGTGGCGAACGGGGGGGTGATCGAGACGCCCGGGACGCGTTTTCCCCGCTGATGCGCAGGATACACGACGGTGCCGGCATGGGACCCCTGTGGCAGACGATCATCTTCCTTGGCGGAGTCGCACCGGCGATCCTCAGCCTGAGCGGCGTAACGATGTGGCTGCGCGCGCGGTCCCGGCGAAGAAGTACGCCCGCCGCGTAATTGAGAATGATTCTCATTGCGGTGCGTTCGATCTCATCTTAATAACGCTTCTTAGTTTCAGTCGCATAAATACAGGCCATCCCATGATCGCACATCGCGCATTGACCCTCGTGGCCCTGGCTCCAGTTGTGTGGCTTCTGGGCTCCGCGCCGGCCCTCGCCGAAGTGGATGCCGATGCCGGCAGCGTCTCTACTTTGGTGGTCACAGCACCACGTGATGTGGATTATGGTGCCAAGCGCACCTCCACGGCCACCAAGACCGACACGCCGCTTCGCGACGTGCCTCAGTCGGTCACGGTGATCACCGACCAGCTTATCCGGGACCAATCGATCCAGAACCTGTCGGATGTATTCCGCTATGTGCCAGGTGTGGGGGTGGGCCAGGGTGAAGGCCACCGCGACGCTCCGACCATCCGCGGCAACGCCACAACCGCCGACTTCTTCGTCAATGGCGTCCGCGACGATGTCCAGTACATCCGCGATCTCTACAACGTCGAACGCGTCGAGGTGCTCAAGGGTCCGAACGCCATGATCTTCGGGCGGGGCGGCGGCGGCGGTGTCGTCAACCGCGTCACCAAGACCGCTGATGGCTCCGATGAGCGCGTGCTTACCGCCGAGATCGGTTCGTGGGACCACAAGCGCTTCACCGTGGACCTGAGCAAGGGCTTGAACGACGGCCTCTCCGGACGGGTTGTAGGCTTGTTCGAACGGTCGGAGAGTTTCCGCAACTTTGTGAATATCGAACGTTGGGGGGTCAATCCCTCGCTGGCCTGGCGCAATTCAGACGGCCTGACGGTCTCGCTCGCCTATGAGCATTTCAACGATGACCGCACCACTGATCGGGGCGTCCCCTCTTTCAATGGCCGCCCGTCGCCCGCGCCGCGCCGCGCCTTCTTCGGCGACCCCGAGCGCAGCTATGCAACCACCAATGTCGATCTGGCGACCTTGGCGGTGGAGTATGCCGTGTCGGACGACCTGATTCTGCGCAACCGCACCGTCTACGGCGACTACGACAAGACCTACGCCAACATCTTTCCGGGCGGAGCTGCCGTCGCCGGGTTCACCGGCGCGCCGGCGACCTATCCGCTCCAGGCCTATCGCAACATCTCGCCCCGGGAGAACCTGTTCAATCAGACGGACGTGGTGTGGAAAACGTCCTGGGGCGGCATGAGCCACACGCTGCTGGCGGGCGCTGAATTCGGACATCAGACCACGTCCAATCTGCGGCTGACCGGCCACTTCAACACAGTGACCGGCCCCACGACGCTGACCGGTAACCCGTTTGTGGATCCGACCCGGCGCGGCCTGCCAATCTTCTTCACGAACACCGGCTCCGATGCCAACAATCACGTCAAGGCGACGGTGGCGGCGGCATATCTGCAGGATCAGGTGGACGTGACCGACCAGCTGCAGTTGCTGGCCGGGGTTCGCTTAGACAGTTTCGATGTGGATTTCCATGACCGCCGCGCCAGTACGACGGGGCGCAGGGACTTCTCCCGGCGTGACGAACTCTTGTCGCCGCGCCTGGGGCTCGTGTTCAAGCCGGTGGCGCCCGTTTCACTCTACGCGAGCTATAGCGTCTCGTATCTGCCGGCGTCGGGCGACCAGTTTTCGTCGCTGACCGCCAGTTCCGAGACCCTGGAACCCGAGGAATTCGAGAACCTCGAGCTGGGCGCGAAGTGGGAGATCAATCCCGATCTGCTGCTGACCCTTGCGATTTACCGGTTGGACCGGGAGAACTCGACCTCGCCTGACCCCTTGCGCCCCGGCCAGGTGGTGCTCACGGGCGCCCAGAGGTCGAAGGGATTCGAGGCTGGCCTCTCGGGCCGCCTGACGTCTCGGTGGGAGGTCGCCGCCGGATACGCCTGGCAGGACGCCGAGATCCTGCGCACGACGGCGGCGGCCCCGGCGGGTCGAAAGGTCCCGCTGGTGTCTGACCACACGGCTTCGCTGTGGAACAAGTACGAGGTCACGGCGCGGGTCTCCGCCGGTCTGGGTGTGATCCATCAGTCAAAACGGTTCGCGTCGATCTCCAACGCCGTCACCTTGCCCGGATTCACCCGCGTCGACGCCGCCGTCTTCGTTCGGCTGAACGATCAGTTGCGGGCGCAGGTCAACATCGAGAACCTGTTCGACAAACACTATGTGTCCGCAAGCCACGGCGACAACAATATCCTTCCCGGCTCGCCAAGAGCGGCGCGGGTGTCACTGGACTTCAATTTCTAAGGCTTCCCTCCGGCCCCCATCGGCGCGACTGTTCCCGCAACCGATAACGACAGAGGGAGCACGGCAATGGCCGACTATGAGTTCATCACGCTGGAGCGCCGCGGCCACGTCGCGGTGCTGACTCTCAACAACCCGGATCGGCTGAATGCGCTGTCGGCTGCGATGCGGGGTGAGGTCGTGGCGACCCTGGCCGACCTGCGCGCCGACGATGACGTGCGTGCCGTGGTGCTCACCGGGGCGGGCCGCGGTTTTTGCGCCGGCGCGGATCTGGCCGCGGGGGCCGCTGTTATGGCCGAGGGCGGCCAGGCGCGCCCGACCCAGAATGACAAGCTTGACGAGATGGGTTGGGTCGGTCGCTGGGCGACCATGTGGGCCGACTTTGACAAGCCGGTGATCGGGGCGATCAATGGCGTGGCAGCGGGTGCCGGCCTGTCGACGGCGCTGGCCTGTGACGTGCGGATCGGCTCGGAGAATGCGCGGTTCAAGAGCGTGTTCATCGAGCGCTCGCTGTCGCCGGACTCGGGCCTGAGCTTCTTCCTGCCGCGGGTGGTGGGGTACGCCGCAGCCGCTGACATGATCTTCACCAGCCGGGCGGTGGGGGCCGACGAGGCGCTGAGGCTGGGCTTGCTGAACCGGATCGTGCCCGCCGCTGAACTGCTGGACGCCGCCGTCGCCTATGCCGACGAGATGACCCAGTGGCCGCCGCTGGCGCTCCGCATGTCCAAGCGCGTGCTGCAGCAC
>JANNFM010000551.1:0-9814 GCA_031379795.1 Alphaproteobacteria bacterium | reverse complement strand
GCTACGCTGGGCGATATGGCGGTCCCGCCGGGGAACCAGCTGCCCAAACTGGGGGGAACAGAGGTTTGGGCCGTTCGGGTGAACCAGCAGTATCGGATCACATTCACCCGGGGGACCGGTGGTCCCGAAAATGTCTGGCTGGGTGACTATCATTGGTGCTCGGCCACCACACCCGAAAGGAAACGATGTGAGCGCCTTCGACTATGGCGAGTTCCTCTCGCCACTACCTCACCCCGGTGAAATCCTCCGCGAGGACTTCATGGCCCCTCTGGCGTTGACCGCCTGGTCACTCGCCAAGGCGATGGGGCTCAAGGACCGGACACGCATCGAGAGGTTGTCACGATGCACCCAGTCCGTGACGGCCGATACCGCCCTGCGGCTGGGCCGGGTTTTCGGCACCTCGCCGCAATTCTGGACCAACCTCCAGAGCCAGCACGACCTGTCGGTTGCCGCGATCACGCACCGGGACGAAATCTGCGCATTGGTGCCGCTCGAAACAACGGGCGCTGCAGCGTCCTGAGCGAACGACAGCCCGCCCTGCGGGTCGACCGGCCCTAAAGCTTGCCGTCCGCGATCAGCACGGCGACGGCGTCATTGAGCCGGGTCTGCCAGCCTTTGCCGCTGGGCTTACACAAGAAGGAAAAGAATGGTGGACGCGACTGGGATCGAACCAGTGACCCCCTCGATGTCAACGAGGTGCTCTCCCGCTGAGCTACGCATCCATCCTTCGGGAAGCGGGGATATATAGAGCGGTCCCCGCGCTGGCAACCCGGGTGTCAGGCCGCGATCATCCGTTCGACCTCTGTGACGATCTCGCGCAGGTGGATCGGCTTGGACAACACCTTGGCCCCTGCCGGGGCCTTGTCGTGGGCCGCCAGCGCCACGGCGGCAAAGCCAGTGATGAACATGATCCGAAGCGTCGGATGTTTAGCGGCGGCCTGGCGGGCCACTTCGATGCCGTCGAGACCAGGCATCACGATGTCGGTCAGTAACAGGTCCCATGGCTCGTCAAGGAACGTCACGGCCTCGTCGCCATCGGCGCAGGCGATCACCTCGTGACCGGCGCGTTCAAGGGCGCGAGCCAGGAAGCCGCGGAGGGAATCGTCGTCTTCGGCGAGGAGGATGCGTGACATGGCCTGCTACGTGGTTGAACACCTACAATAGCGCAACAAGGGTAAAGGCGCGATGAAGGGTCGTTTGACGCTGGGGATCGGGTGCCGTCCTATGCTGTCCATGAATGCCCTGGAGCCCCTGCCCACCGCCGATTCGCCCGCCGGAGCAGCAGCGTTCATCGTGCGCCGTGCGGGCGTGGCAGCCGGGCCGCCGACGCCGCTGGTGTTCGCCTCACCCCATTCGGGTCGCTACTATCCGGAAGACATGATGTCGGCGGCGGTGCTGGATGCGGTCAGCATCCGCCGATCAGAGGACGCCTTTGTCGATGACCTGATCGCCGCTGCGCCGGATCACGGCGCCGCCCTGATCGTCGCCAACTTCGCCCGCGCCTACATCGACCTGAACCGCGAACCCTTCGAACTCGACGTCTCGATGTTTGCCGATGAGTTGCCTGTGCATGCCCGGGCCCGCACGGCGCGGGTGGCGGCCGGCCTGGGCACCATCCCCCGCGTGGTGTCCGAAGGGCAGGAAATCTACCATCGCAAGCTGATGTTCGCCGAGGCCGAGACCCGGATTGAGGGTGCTCATAGGCCCTATCACGCAGCCCTGGTCGGATTGATCGCTGAGGCCCGGGCCGCCCATGGCTTTGCGATCCTGGTGGATTGGCATTCCATGCCCTCGGCCGCCGCCCGGTCAGGCGCGCGGGACAAGGCGAGCGACATCGTGCTGGGCGATCGCTTCGGCGCGGCGTGCGCTGGCCTCCTGCCGAACCGGGTGGAACGCGAGCTGGAGGACCTGGGCTACCGCGTCGCGCGCAATGTGCCCTATGCGGGCGGCTACACGACCGAGCACTACGGTCGTCCCCATCGGGGGGTCCATGCCGTGCAAATCGAGATCAACCGAGCGCTCTATCTGGATGAGGCGACGGTGACGCCCACCTCGGGGTTCGCCCGGCTGAAGGGGGATATCGAGGCGCTGACAAAGGCGTTGGCGGCGGCCGACTGGTCGGGGCTACGCTCGGGATAGCACGCCCCGACTACGTCACGGTCGGATCATAGCTCTGCGTGGTCTCCAGTTCACCGGTGATTAGCTGGACGCTCAGGCGGAAGCTCAAATAGCACCAGACCCAATTGAGGATCACCGCCATCCGGTTGCGGACGCCGACCAGGAAGGCGACGTGGATCGCCCCCCAAAGCCACCAGGCCAGGGCGCCCGAGAGTTGAGCGAAGCCGAAATCAGCAACCGCACTCTTGCGGCCAATGGTCGCCAGGCTGCCCATGTGTTGATAGCGGAATGGCCGCGGCGCCGGGGCTTGCGTGAGGCGCGCCTTGATAACACTGGCCACATAGATGCCGCCCTGTTTGGCGGCAGGCGCAAGGCCGGGCACGGGGTTGCCGCCCCAGCCAAGGCTGGCTGCGGTGTCGCCTATGGCAAATATGTCAGGGTGGCCCGCGACCCCCAGATCTTCACCAACGACGATGCGGCCCGCGCGATCCTTTTCAACCCCCAGCCAGTCGGCTGCAGGTGACGCAACCACGCCGGCCGCCCACAGAACGGTGGCGGCGGCAATCCGCTCTTCGCCCATTGAGACGCCGTCGTCGTCGATCCCGGTCACGCGCGCGCCCAGCCGGACCTCGACGCCCAACTGTTCGAGCGAGGTCTTCGCCCGAGCCGAAAGCGCCTCGGGGAACGAGGGCAGAATCCGGTCCCCGGCCTGCACAAGGATGATCCGCGCCGTCGAAGGATCAATGGTCCGGTAGTGGTTGCTGAGGCCGACACGCGCCAGTTCGGCGATGGCGCCGGCCAGTTCCACGCCGGTTGGTCCGCCACCGATGATCACGAAGGTCAGGTGTCGTTCCTGCTCGGCCATGTCAGCGGTGGATTCGGCGCGCTCAAAGGCCTTCAGGACATCGCTGCGGGCGGCCACGCCGTCCTCGATCCGTTTGAGGCCCGGCGCAAAGGGGGCCCAGTCATCGCGTCCGAAATAGCTGTGCGCCGCACCGCTGGCCATGACGAGGTAGTCGAAGTCGAGCCGGTCGGCGCCCACATGGACTTGACGTGCGTTCGTATCGACGGCGGTCACTGTGCCCAGTCGAACGCTGATGTTCTGGTCGTCCCGGAACAGACCCCGGATCGGCGTGGCGACATCGGCTGGTGAGAGTCCCGCTGTCGCCACCTGATACAGAAGCGGCTGGAACAGGTGATAGTTATGCCGGTCGATCACCGTCACCCGGACCGGCAGCGCACGTAGTTTGGTGGCGCAGGCCAGGCCGCCGAATCCCGCGCCTACGATCACGACATGGGGCCAGTCGCCGGGGACGATATCGCGCGGACGGTCGAACAGGAACCGGGCGTGCAGCCATCCGGCAATCCGACCGTCCAGCGCAAGAGTGCCACCGTTCTGGAAGCCCACCAGCACAAGGAACAGCAACAGATAAACGTTTGAGTCCGCTACCGACGTCATGGCGTGCATTCCGGCCAGCCCGACAGTCAGCAATGTGAGCACGATGGGCAGGCCCAGGCCGACGGCAACCATTACGCCCGCGATCCGCGCCAGTCCTCGCGGCAGCGCGGCGAAGGCCTCTGTGGGAACCCAGGAGGACCAGAAGGCTCCACCGACCAAAGCAGCCGCCAGCCATAGCCGGCCGGCGGTGAGACCATAGGGCGCAGCAACCTCGCGCAGCGCGTCCAGTCCCCGCATGACCGGGCGCGACAGGGGCAAGGCGCTGACCCGCATGCCCAGGCTGAGCGCACGATCAACGGACAAGGCGTCGGGCCCCCGCAGCAGGTACCAGGCCAGAAGCGCGATGACGAACAGGTTGATCTGTGCCGGATCACCACCGGCCTGTGTCACCGTCAGGACCAGCAACGTGCCAGCAGATATCCGCGTGAACAGGCCCAGGCTGATGAACAGGCCCCCGAGACCTCCGCTGGCAACCATAGCACCGACGCTCATGGCGCCACCCGCCCCGGATGGCAGCCCCGACGCCATGGTCATGACGCTGGTGGTGACAAACGCCTGCGCGAGGATGAGCCGGATACCGAGGTCAACCGGCGCCCGGAGCACGCGGAAGACCGACCTGTAGATCGCCAACCAGATGCGCAATGTGATCTGGACGGCCGTGCCGCCCTGTCGGCCCGTTGAGTTCACCATATCGGCCCCCGTCTGCTCATCAATGAGAGCTATTCGGACCGGAGTGGCAATTGGTTACAGGCGCCTGCCTTGAGACCTGACCGCATCGCAGATTGAGTGTGCAACGCACAATCCGGAGGGTCCCCTCGGAATCTTTTGCGACTGCCTCAGTGAAAAGTCACAAATTCGGTCCGAAAACAGTGTAGAGGCTCGCGCCACGCCGCCACGCCCTTATGTGCGCCGCACAATGGGGTGGTGATTGTCGTCGCCTTCCCCTACAAGCGCGCCCTTCCGAACGAGACTGCCGAACCATGTCCCTCCGAAATATCGCCATCATCGCTCACGTTGACCACGGCAAGACCACGCTGGTGGACCAACTCCTGGCTCAGTCCGGAATCTTCCGAGCCAACGAAGCCCATGCCGAGCGGGCCATGGATTCAAATGACCAGGAGCGCGAGCGCGGGATCACCATCCTGGCCAAGTGCACCTCCGTGCTCTGGCACGGCGCCGCGGGCGACACCCGCATCAACATCATCGACACTCCCGGCCACGCTGACTTCGGCGGTGAGGTGGAGCGCATTCTGGGTATGGTGGACGGCTGCGTCCTGCTGGTCGACGCTGAAGAAGGCGTGATGCCGCAAACCAAGTTTGTGCTGGGCAAGGCGCTGAAGATGGGCCTCAAGCCCATCGTGTGCCTGAACAAGGTGGACCGCGCGCACGCCGACCCCGACCGCGTGCTGAACGACGCCTTTGACCTGTTCGCCGCCATTGGTGCGACCGACGAGCAGCTGGACTTCCCGCACATCTACGCGTCGGGCAAGAACGGCTGGGCGACCATGGACATGGCAAAGCCCAACGACAATCTGGCCCCGCTGTTTGACCTGATCGTCAGCCACGTGCCCGAGCCCCAGGCCATCGCGCGCCGCGACGAGCCGTTCCAGATCCTCTCCGTGCTGATCGAGAACGACCCGTTCCTGGGCCGCCTGCTGACGGGCCGGATCCAGTCCGGCAAGGCGACACCGGGGATGCCCATCCACGCGCTGTCGCTGGACGGCAAAGAGATCGAGCGTGGCCGGATCACCAAGGTGCTGGCCTTCCGCGGCCTGAAGCGCCAGCCCATCGACGACGCCGAAGCCGGCGACATCGTCGCGATTGCGGGCCTCTCCAAGGCGACCGTGGCCGACACCCTCTGCGCCATGGAGGTCACCGAGGCGCTGCCGGCCCAGCCCATCGATCCGCCCACCATCTCCATGACCGTCTCGGTCAACGACAGCCCGTTGGCTGGCCGCGAAGGTGACAAGGTCCAGAGCCGCGTCATCGCCGCGCGGCTCCTCAAGGAAGCCGAGTCCAACGTCGCCATCCGCGTCACCCAGACGCCGGACAAGGACGCCTACGAGGTCGCCGGTCGCGGCGAACTACAGCTGGGCGTGCTGATCGAAAGCATGCGCCGTGAGGGCTTTGAACTGTCGATCAGCCGGCCCCGTGTGGTGTTCCAGACCGACCCCGAGACGGGTGATCGCCTGGAGCCGATCGAGGATGTCATGATCGACGTCGACGATGAATTCACCGGCATTGTCATCGAAAAACTGTCGGCCCGCCGGGCCGAACTGAAAGACATGGGCCCGTCCGGCGCCGGCAAGACCCGCATCAGCCTGATGAGCCCGTCACGTTCGCTGATCGGCTATCAGGGCGAGTTCCTGACCGACACGCGCGGTTCGGGCGTGCTGAACCGGGTGTTCAGCCACTACGATGCCTACAAGGGTGCCATCGATGCCGGTCGCAAGGGCGTGCTGGTCTCCAACTCCGACGGCGAAACGACGGACTTCGCCCTCTGGAACCTTGAGGACCGCGGCTTCATGTTCGTGGGCGGCGGCGAGAAGACCTACCAGGGTATGATCATCGGGGAGAATTCCCGCTCCGACGACCTGGACGTCAACCCGCTGAAGGCCAAGGCGCTGAATAACATCCGCGCGTCCGGCAAGGACGAGGCCGTGCGCCTCACCCCACCGCGCCGGATGACCCTGGAGCAGGCCATCGCCTATATCGACGAGGACGAACTGGTCGAGGTGACACCCAAGTCCATCCGGCTGCGCAAAAAAGTGCTGAACCCCTCGTTCCGCAAAAAGCGCGTCAAGGACGAGTAGAGCCCCGACTTGATTTCGCCGAAGCCCTGATCATACTACTCAGTAGTATTGCCAGTTGGGTGACGGCATGTCCGTAAAGACCTCGATCTCGCTCACCGACAGCCAGGAAGCCTATGCGCGGGCCTTGGTGACGTCGGGAGCCTATCCCAGCCTCAGCGCGGTGCTGCAGCATGGCCTGGCGCTGCTCCAGTCAGAGACGGACATGAAGGCGGCTGAGCTGGGGGCGCTGCGAGCGCTGCTGGACGAACGACGCAGAGGCCCGTTTGTCTCGCTGGATGAAGGGCGGCGGCAGACTGCAGCGATGCTCGCCGAGACGATCGGTGATGATGCCCTATCGGGTTGAGCGCGGCGCGGAGGTCGTCGGCGACCTGAAGCTCATCTTCGATCACCTGACCGCAGCCTACGTCACATTTGGTGAGCCGCTGCCGGAGGCAAGACGCCACGCTTTGGAGCGGATCGACGGTATCCAGGAAGCTATGCTGACTTTGGGCCGGGCGCCGCATCACGGAACCCTCAGGCTCGAATTGGGCGAAGCCGTTCGCAGCGTCACAAAGGCTCGGGCGGTGCTCTACTTCGAGGTGGACGACGATCAGCTGCGGGTGCGGATTCTGGCCGTGTTCTTCGGCGGGCAGGATCATACTCGCCATATGCTGCAGCGGTCCCTTGCAGCGCGGTGATGCTCAATCCTCAACAATCCGGCTGTGTTTTCGCGTGTCGCGCATCAACACGTAGACCCCCAGTGATCCCGCGATCACCACGGTGACGTAGGTGAAGAACCAGGTCTCGTTGCCCGCCTGTTTGAAAGCGAGCGCAATGTATTCCGCCGTCCCGCCGAACGCGGCGTTGGCCAGGGAATAGGGCAGGGCGACGCCCAGCGCCCGGACCTCGGTGGGGAACAGCTCGGCCTTCACCACGGCGTTCACCGAGGAATAGGCCGAGACCACCACCAGTGCGCCGGTCACCAGCGCAAACGCGATCCACGGATCGCGGGTCCCGGCGAGGGTCGATAGCATCGGCCAGGTCATGGCGGCCCCCAGCACACCAAAACCCATCAGGATAGTTCGGCGGCCCACCCGGTCCGACAGGGCCCCCATCAGCGGCTGGATCAGCATGAACACGGCCAGACCGCCAGCGGTGATCAGGTTCGCCTGGTCCTTGGTGAAGCCGGAGGTATTGACCAGGAATTTCTGGATGTAGGTCGTGTAGGTATAGTAGGCCAGCGTGCCCCCGGCGGTCAGGCCGATCACCGTCAGGGCCTCGCGCGGGTGGCTGCGGATCAGCCCCCAGGTGGTGGCCCTTGGCCCGGTTCGCGCCTGAAACGACGGCGTCTCGTCCATGCCGCGCCTGAGCCAGAATACCGCCACCGCTAGACCACCGCCGATGAAGAACGGCACCCTCCAGCCCCACGCCTGCATCGCTTCGGGTGACAGGACGCCGGTCAGGGTCAGCAGCACGCCCATGGCCAGCAACTGGCCCCCGATCAGCGTCGAATAGAAGATGCCGGACCAGAATCCACGGTTCTTGCGGCTGGCCATTTCGGCCAGATAGGTGGCGCTGACGCCATACTCGCCCCCCATGCTGATCCCCTGCAGGATGCGGGCGAAAACCAGGATGGCCGGTGCCGCCACGCCGATCTGCGCCTGACCCGGGCACACCGCGATCAGCAGTGACCCCACGCACATCAGGCTGACGGCCAACACCATCGCGGTCTTGCGACCGACCCGATCCCCATACAGACCCATCAGCCAGGCCCCGACCGGTCGCGCCATGAACCCCACGCCGAAGACCGCCGCCGTACTGAGCAGTTGGGCCGTCCGGTCGCCCTCCGGAAAGAACACCTTGGAGAAATAGAGCCCGAACGCCGCATAGACGAACCAGTCGAAACTCTCGACCAAGTTGCCCGCCGACCCGGCGAGGATCGAGCGCAGGCGGTTGGCCGGTAGCCCTGGTGCTGTGGTCATTGGTTGTTCGCCACCCCTGTTCGCGGCTATCGATATCGTGAGAGACGAGGAACATCATGCTGAAACTGTTCACCGGACGTGGAACCATTGGCCTGGCCTGCGAGATCGCCCTGGAGGAGGCCGGCGCGCCCTTCGAGGTCGTGCGGCTGAATTTCGCCGAGAACGAACAGCGCAAGCCCGAATACCTGGCGGTCAATCCGAAGTCGCGTGTGCCGGCGCTGGTCTGCGATCAGGGCGTGATCACCGAGACCCCGGCGATCCTGGGCTATGTCGCCGAAGCGTTCCCGCAGGCCGGACTGGCGCCGCTGGGCGACAGGTTCGCCATGGCCCGCCTGCTGGCCTTCAACAGCTACCTGGCCGGCTGGGTACATCCCGCCGCCGCCCACCGGGTGCGGGGCAATCGCTGGGCCGATGACCCGGCCGCCATCGCCGAGATGGCCCGCAAGTCGCCCATGGTGTTCGCCGAGGCCATGGGGCTGATCGAGGCGGAATTCCTCGCGGGCCCCTGGGTGATGGGCGAGCGCTACACCACGGCCGACCCCTACCTCTATGTGGTGACCAGCTGGCTGCCGCGCGACGGGATCGACATGGCCCGGTTCCCGAAGGTGGCCGACCATTTCGCGCGGATGGGCGAGCGGGCGGCGGTCAAGGCCGTGCTGGCGCGGGTGGCGGCGGGGTGAGCGACCAGCTCCAGGCGCGGCGGCCGGGCGGTCTTGCCTGGGGGTGGTGTACAGCGGGCTGAATCCGCGTTTGTCACAAGTGGGCGTATATTCAGGTGTCAAACTGGACGCCGTGGCTTTTGGCGGTTTGGACGCTTTAATGCAGGCTGAACTGTCTAATAAGTTATTGTTATTGTTATATATTTCTGATCTTTCAGAACCGTAAAACCGTGGCCGCGCAGGCAGGGCCAACTTTGATTTCCCGCCCGGATCGGTTTTCAGACCGTACAGTAAGCATGTACAATCCCGGTGGACCGTTCAGGCGGAGTCGCCCCCGGAGCGGGGCAAAGAAATCGGGGGCGACAAGTCGTACGTGTCCCCATTTCCGGTGGTGCTGCGCGATGTCGCTGACGGCGTCACCGTGCGGGCAATCCCGCCCGGCCGATGGCAGAGCGGGCGTGACGGCGGCGGGCACCGCGGGATTGTTGCAACTGTCACTGCAATTGTCCAGACGCCCGTGCCCGGACCCCTGACGTCCCGCGCCCCCGCTGTCCTTGGACCTGAGAGATTTCAGACCGCTGAAAGCGGCGGTCCTTGCTCCTTCGGCGTCCGCCTGCGCTCTCACGAGCTTCGGAGGATCTTTCCAGCGTTCATCAGCCCGTCGCGGTCCTTTTGCCTGAGCGTTTCCGGGGCGGTTGCGCCTTCGGCTCCCTGCGACGTTCCGTCAGGAACGAAGCAGGGTCTCTCCCGCGAGAGTTGGGTTCTAGGTGTCGGAGGGCGGGGCGGGAGTCAATGGGGGAAGGA
>JANNFM010000547.1:0-2851 GCA_031379795.1 Alphaproteobacteria bacterium | reverse complement strand
GGCGCAGGTAAGCCAAAACGCCTCGTCCTCAACGCCATCGCCCGAAAACTCGTCGTCCTCGCAAACGCCATCCTCCGGCCAAATCAAACCCTAGAACAACTGACTTGATGACACGGTGGGGGCGGGAATGACGCGGGTGAGTCTCTGAGAACCTTACCATCCCCGGGCCCTTCATCCTCGACGCTGGCCCCGCCGGTTTCGCGCGGGCCGAGGCCGGTGTCCGGGAGGAATGGGGTTACGCCGACCCCCACGGTGTCATCCCGGTTTCGCCGCAAGGCGAAGACCGGGACCCATAGACTCAGCCTTGCAGCTGGCCCTCAGCGGCACGACCGGGACCTATACGGGAGCATCGGCGCTTGTGGGTCCCGGTCCCCCAGGTTCGGCCTCTGGCCGCCCCGAGGGCATGCTTTGGCTCCGCCAAAACCGGGATGACACAAAGTGGGTTTCTCAGAACGCCACCGCCCCCAGGTCCTTCAACCTGGGCAACACCTGATCCTTGCCAGAGAGCACCGGCTCGCCGTCCAGAGGCCAGGGGATAGCCAGGTCCGGGTCGTCCCACATCACCCCGCCCTCGCAGTCCGGGGAATACTGGCCGTCGACCTTGTAGAAGATCTCGCAGTCCGACGTGATCGTGCAGTAGCCATGAGCGAAACCGCGCGGCACCCACAGTTGCTCGCCGCCCTCGGCGGTCAGTTCAGCACTGACCCACTGGCCAAACGTCGGTGACCCGGCACGGATGTCGACGGCGACGTCGAAGATCGAGCCCTTCAAGGCCCGGATCAGCTTGCCCTGGGCATTCGGCGCCAGCTGGAAATGCAGGCCGCGCAAAGTGCCCTTGGCGGCGCTGAACGCCTGATTATCCTGGACAAAGCCGGTATCGGCGGTGGTGCCGGCCAGCGCCTTCTGGCTCCAGGTTTCGGAGAACCAGCCGCGCGCATCGCCATGGCGCTTGGGCGTGATAAGCAGGACATCAGGAATGGCGAGCGGCGTGATCGTCATGAGATACCGTTTGAGCGAGTGAAGCTGTCGCATGGCCCAGTCGGCGCAGGATGACAAGACGCAAGCGCCGCGTTTGAGCGTCTGCATCTTTGCCTACAACTCCGGCCCGACGCTGCGGACCTGCCTCGAGCACCTGGCCGCCCAGACCTTCCGGGACTTTGAAACCCTGGTGATCGACAACGCCTCGCCAGACCCGGGCGACGCCGAAATCGCCGCGAGTTTCCCGTCCGTCCAGTTGATCCGAAATGCGGAGAACCTCGGCTTCTCAGGGGCCGGCAACCAGGGCGCAAGGCTTGCGCGCGGGGGCTGGTACGTACTGCTGAATCCCGACGCCTTCGCCAGACCGGACTGGCTGGCCGAGCTGGTGGCCGCCTCGGAACGCCATCCGACGGTGCGCGCCTTCACCTCCGTGCAGCTGGCCGAGGATCAACCCGGCCATCTGGATGGCCTGGGCGACGTCATGACCATCTTCGGTATTCCCTATCGCGGCGGCTACCTCAGCCGCGATGTAGGCCAGGCGCGGGAGGGTGAGGTCTTCTCGCCCTGCGGAGCCGCCATGATGATCGATCGGGCGCTGTTTCAGGACCTCGGGGGCTTCGACGAAGATTTCTTCTGCTACTGCGAAGATGTGGATCTGGGCTACCGGCTGCAACTGGCGAACCAGCCCACATTGCTGGTCCCGAAAGCCGTGGTCGGGCACGTGGGCTCGGCCTCGTCAGGTGGTCGGAAGTCCGAATTCGCGGTCTTCCACGGCACGCGCAACCGTTTCTGGGTGTTGTTCAAGAACACGCCGGGCCTGCTGTTGCCCTTGGTAATTCCGCTGCATCTGGTGGCGCTGATAGCCATCTACCTGCGACGGGAGAACCGGCCCCATGCCCGGCTGATCTGGACGGCGGTCAAGGCCGCCTTCGCCGGCGCGCCAAAGATGTTCCGCAGCCGGGCCGTGGTGCAGAGGGCGCGGCGGGCCGGGGTTTTGCAAATCACACGCGCGCTGACCTGGAACCCCCGCGACCTGTCGGAGCGCCGGGCGGTGATCAGACCGCTCAGGCAGTTGTAGTCGCAGCGCCCCCTCCACCCTTCGGGTCCCCCTCCCCCGCAAGCGGGTGAGGAACAGAGGTGCCACGTTCCTCCCCCGTGCCAACGGGGGAGGGGAACCGCGAAGCGGTGGAGGGGGCGCTACCGCTGCCTCAAACCGCTTCGCTCGCCCATTCGATGAGGCGGCGCATGAACTGGGCGCCGCGTTGCATCTGGGAGATGTCGACGTATTCGTCCGGCTGGTGGGCCTGGTCGATGGAGCCGGGGCCGCAAATGACCGTGGAATACCCCGCTTGCTGGAATTGCCCGGCTTCGGCGGCGTAGGCGACGACGCGGGGCGGGCCGTTGTCGCCGGTCAGGCGGCGGGCGAAGGCTTCGGCGAGCCCGCCGGGTTCGGGCGCGAATGGCGGCACATTGGTGTGCATCTCGACGCGGACGCCCGCCTCGGGCGCACGGGCCTTCAGGACCAGGTCAAGCGCCACCGCCTCAGCCAGGAACGGGGCGATCACGGCCTCCGGGGTCAGGGGCGCCGGGCAGCGCAAGTCGAAGGTGAACCGGCACTCGCGGGCCAGGATGTTGTGCGCCGTGCCGCCCTCGATCAGGCCGATGGTCAGGGATGCGCCCTTGGGCGTGAACGGCGAGGCGGCGTCGCCGTCGGCTTCCAGGCGCGCGGCGAGCGCCTTGAGTGACGCCATCAGCGGGATCGCCTCCATGATCGCCGAGACGCCCAGGTGGGTCAGGCTGGAGTGGGCCTCGCGACCGTTCACCGTGACATTGAAGGTGGCGATGCCCTTGTGACCGTTAACGGCCTCCATAT
>JANNFM010000513.1:0-3501 GCA_031379795.1 Alphaproteobacteria bacterium | reverse complement strand
GAATTCGGACGCGTCGCCGGCTGCGCGGTGGCGACGGCGACAGGCCCCGTCGGACAGAGGGTCCTGGCCGCATGCCCCGAGGGCCCCCGCGCAGGCGCAACCCTGCCCACAGCCTTGATCGCCACGGCCCTGCACGCAGCCTGGCCGGACGCCCGGATCGGTGCCTTGACCGCTATGCGTGCCGACGCCCCCTACGTGAAGGCCGAAGGCCTGCCGGACGGCGTACTCCGGGCTCGCGTGGAGACGGCCACGCCCTTCGACGTTTTCGTTCATCCAGCCAGTGGCAGGCTGCTTCTGGTGATGGATCAACGTCGGGCGGCCTATGCGTGGCTCTACTATATGGTCCACACCTACAACTATCCCGGCCTGTCCGATCGACCCACGCTGCGGAAAGCGCTGTTACTGGTCCCGCTATCCCTGGGCTTCGCCTTTGCCACGACCGGCGTGTTGGTTGCCTGGCGCCGCGCCACTGGAAATAGAGCGATAGGCCTTACCGCGCCATATTCAGCACCTGGATCTGGGTGAACTCGTTCAGGCCTTCCTGGCCCAGTTCGCTGCCCAGGCCTACATCCCGGCGTTCGAACCGGCGCCGGTCGAAGGCCGGGCTAGCCGGGTGGTGGAACCCCGGACGGTTCGGGTGGGGACGACCTATCGGTTTTAGCGGGCTGCAAGAAACTCCGAAGTGCTGTGTTTTCCCCCTTGAAGGGGGAAAGCGGCGCGAAGGCCCGCAGGGGCGAGACGCCGATGGGGGAAGTGTTGACGTTGAGACACGGGGTTCGCGGTCGGCACATCAACCGAGCTCGGCGATTCAACTTCCCCCATCGGCCACTCGCGCTGCGCGCATCGGGCCGCTTTCCCCCTTGAAGGGGGAAGACTGGAGCCTGTCGCCGCGCCCGATTCCGCCCCTTCCCGAGATCGGGGAAGGCAAGTCACCGCGCCATATTCAGCACCTGGATCTGGGTGAACTCGTTCAGGCCTTCCTGGCCCAGTTCGCTGCCCAGGCCGGAGAATTTGGCGCCGCCGAAGGGGAGGTGGGGTTGCAGGTCGGCGTGTTTGTTGATCCAGACGGTGCCGCTGTCCATGCCGGCGGCCAGGTCCCAGGCCTTGTCACTGTCGGTGGCCCAGATTGAGCCGCCCAGGCCGTAGTCGGACGCGTTGGCGCGAACCACAGCGTCGTCAGCGTCGGCGTATTTGATGATGGGCAGGACGGGGCCGAACTGTTCCTCGTCCACGAGCGTCGAGCCGTCGGTGATGTCGCGCACAATGGTGGGGCGGATGAAGTAGCCCTTGTCGCCCTGGCGATGGCCCCCGGCGATGATGTTGCCGTCGCGCCGTCCGGCCTCGATGTAGCCCAGCACCTTGTCGAACTGGGCCTTGTTCTGCAGGGGGCCGAACTGGGTGCCCTGTTCCAGGCCATCGCCCACCACGGCGGCGTCGGCGAGTTTGGCCAGCTCGTCGCACATGACGTCATAGATGCTCTCGTGGACGTAGATGCGCTTGGCGGCGATGCAGACCTGGCCCGAATTCTGGAACGCTGCGTTGAAGATCTTGGGGGCGGTGGCGACCGGATCGACATCGCCCATGACGATCGCCGCATCGTTGCCACCCAGCTCCAGCGTCACGCGCTTCAGTGCGCTGGCGGCGCCGGCCATGACGCGCTTGCCGGTCTCGGTGGAGCCGGTGAAGCTGATCTTGCGGATATCCGGATGGCTGGTGATGGCCGCGCCCAGGTCATTGGCGTCGGCGATGACGTTGAGCACGCCGGGTGGCAGCAGGTCCTTCACCAGTTCGGCGATGCGCAGCGTGGTCAGCGGCGTGGTGGCCGCTGGTTTCAGCACGATGGTGTTGCCGGCCAGCAGGGCGGCGGGCACCTTGAAGGCCATCAGGATGATCGGGAAGTTCCACGGCACGATGGCCCCGATCACACCCAGCGGCTTGCGGCGGATCTCGATCTTGCCCTCAGCGGTGTCCTGGATGACCTTGGCCGGCAGGTCGAGGCTGGCGAAATAGCGGAAGAAGGCCGAGGCGCCGAAGATCTCGCCCATGGCGGCCTCCAGCGGCTTGCCCTGTTCCTGGGTCAGCAGGCGGGCGAGTTCGGGGACGTTGGCCTGGATGGCGTCGGCCATGGCGATCAGCGCGATGCGGCGCGTGTCGAGGGAGGTCTTGCTCCAGGCCGGGAAGGCGGCCTTGGCAGCAGCGACAGCCTGATCCAGCTGTGCCATGGAGGCGCGGGCGCAGGTGGCGACCGGTTCCTCGGTGGCGGGATTGATCACGTCCATGGTGGCGTCACCGGCCACCATCGCGCCATTGATCAGCAATTTGAAGTCGGCCATCTCACGTCCTCCGGAACCTGTTTTCCGGACGCTCGCCCCCTTACGCAGGGGCGGTCAAGCGAACTCCGCGCGGAGAGAAGGCTACGAACCTGGCTTAAGTGGAGTCAAACATTCCCCGTCATCCCGGCCGCAGGTCTGCGCCAGCAGGCCGGAGAGCCGGGACCCAGAGCGGTGCGCTGGGCACTGGGTCCCGGATCTCCCACCCGCTTTCGCGGGTGTCCGTCCGGGATGACGGGATTTAAGGAAAGCTCAACTCGAACGCGTTGCCCTCAGCGCGAACGCGGTTCATGTCGGCGATGTGAGAGATACCTATTAACTCAAACAGCGCGGTGCGGTCCGGGCCGCCCTTGGGCGGATAGAGCGCGGCATTGCGGGTCTTGCCCCGGGCCCAGACGCGAACGATGCGGGCGATATTGGCGGGGCGTTTGAGCCAGGCGTTGGGATGCTCCAGCATGTGGAAGCCGCGCAGGAAGGACCGCAGCAGCACGACGTCCTCGCGCATGGCGATGGTAACGCCGTCCTCCAGAAAGCCTTTCAGCAAGCGTCCTCTGAGCGTCAGTGGTTTGGGCGGCAGCAGGGCGGCCCGGGCGCGCTTGATGGCCGAGCGATCCGCCTGGCGCATGGCGTCGTAGTAGGGGCGCAGGTCACGGTTCATGGCGTCGCGGTAGGACTTGAGGCGTTGGGCCGGGTCGCGGCTCGCCGCCAGACTGTCGGCCAGCAGGTGGGCGCTGACGGCGGCGAACGAGCAGCCCCGGCCGTAGAGCGGGTTGGTCCGGACGAGGCTGTCGCCGACGGGGAAGAACCCCAGCACGGTCGGTTGATCGCCGGGGGCCAGTTCGCGCCAGCGGCTCTCGAGTTGACCCATGCCGTAGACCCGGCCGACCGGGTCTGTCCGCGTCGGCTCGATCCAGGGTGCGACGCCGGGAAACGTGCGGCAGATGGCGTCAAAGGTCTCGGGCGAGACGACGGCCTTGCGCATCTCCTCCTCGACCTCAGGCACGCACAGGGTGATCGAGAAGCAGCCGTTGTCGCCGGGAAAGACGCCATATTTGATGTAGCCGAGGTCGCCCGTCGTGGACCCTGCGCCGCGCGGCGGTTCCTCTGCGCCGGGCACAAGGCGGTAGTGTCGGGTGTAATAGATGACGCCACAGGATTCAGAGGTCTCGGG
>JANNFM010000470.1:0-10638 GCA_031379795.1 Alphaproteobacteria bacterium | reverse complement strand
AGCTCGCAGAGGGCTTCAGCGCCATCCCGACCTTCCCGTCGACCCTGCCCATTGTCGGGATCGATCACGTGTTTGTAAGCGAGGACATTCGGGTGCAGAGCCTCAGGACACCCATGGACCGCCGGTCGCGTCAGGCATCCGATCACCTGCCGCTGGTTCTGGATTTCGACATCGCCTGACGGCTCACCCCTGAAGGGGGTTCCAGCCGTTGGACCTGGCCCGGGACCGTTCTTCGGCCAGCAGTGTCATCAACATGCCGCGACTGACCGCGTCAGGGGCGGCGCGCAATTGGCGGGTGTAAGTGGCGACATTCTGATGATGTACGAATTCGTCCAGCGTCTTGTTCATCTCAAAACCCTTCGTGCGAATGTTCGCCGTTGGCAGGACAACGTCGCCGGCCAGAAATTGATCCAGATCAATTTCAGAGAATGTCCAGCGAGACTTCAGGCCGCCGGCCCGGACCGGGCCTTTGCCGGCGATTTCGCGACCGCAGCTGGACGGGCCTCTGTCGTCTTGCCGTCAAAGTGCTCGGGCGGTGTCTCGGCCTCTGCCTTGGTCTCGCGCAGGACGCCGTCCCGGTGGTGCGGCGGCGAGTACAGGGTGTAGAGCCGTAGTGACTTTGCGCCGGTATTGATGATGTTGTGGCGAGCGCCCGCAGGCACGAAGATTGCGTCGTCGCGACGGATTTTCGTCGCCTTTCCGTCGATCCACGCTTCGCCCCGCCCCTTCTCCACGCGGAAGAATTGGTCATTCCCCTGGTGGGTCTCGGCACCGATCTCCTCACCCGGCTTCAAGGTCATCAGCACCAGCTGAAGGTGTTGGCCGGTGTAGAGCACGCGTCTGAACGCGCCGTTGTCAGTCGCCAGTTCGGCTATGTCGTCTATGAAACCCTTCATGGTTTCCTCCCCTGCATGGCTGTTGCGCTCGCGACCGCGTCGGTCCGATGAGCAACCAACCCGCAGAAGGCCATGATGTTCCCGCCATTGCAGATCGGGGACCGAATTACGGATGAAGGAACCATAGTGAGCTGTCGCGGTTAGCCTGCTGCGGAGGTGGCGACGCCCCCCCGACGTAGCCCTGGCCTAGACGCCAGTCTGCCGCCTCCGCACATTTCGGCCGGTCAACGCCCGCCACAAGGATCCCAACAATGAAACGCTATCTGCTCATCGTCGGCCTGACAGCGGCCACGCTGGTTCCGGCATTTGCCCAGGCACAATCCAACTGCCAGGAACGCCGTGACACCCGCGTGGTCGGCACCGTCGTCGGAGCCACCATAGGTGCCCTGCTGGGGCGCGCCGTGGGCGGTAACGACAAGACAGCCGGTACAATCGTTGGCGGCCTGGGCGGCGGCGTGATCGGCAATCAGATCGCAAAACCCGGCGCGGACTGCGCCCACGCCTATGGCTATTATGACAACAACCGTGTCTGGCATGCCAACCCCCGCACCCAGGTGTCAGCCACCGGCTATTATGATCGCAACGGTCAGTGGGTCGATGGCGCGCCCGACGGCTACTACGACAACTCCGGTCACTGGATCAACGCAGGCAGTCCCCCCAACGCGGCAGGCTACTACGACGCCCAGCGACGGTGGGTTCCGGCCTCGGCCCAGGGCAACTACGCCGCCGATGGAACGTGGGTCGGCAGTTCCGCCAGCGGCTACTATGACCGGCGCGGACGCTGGATCGCCGGCCCGGCGGCGGGTTACTACACTAACGAGGGCCGCTGGGTTCGCGGTCAGCAACCAGGTCGCCGCAACGGCCAGGGCGTGTGGGTCGCTGACCCGCAGCCCGGTTATTATGACAGTCGCGGCCAGTGGGTTCGTGGACCGGTCACCGGCTATTACGACGGTCGAGGTCGCTGGGTCACGACCTCGGCGGCACCCCGCGGTCGCGACGAACGCCGACAGTCCTATGGCTGGATGGGTCGTCAGGACGACACGCAGGCCCGTGAGGCCTGGTTTGATCGCCGCATTCGCCAGTTGATCGACAATCGCCGCCTGTCCCGCAGTGACGGCAACTATGCGCTGCGCGCGCTGGACGACATCCGCCAGGATGATCAGGACATGCGCGGACGCGACGGCGACCTGCGTCGCGACGAACTCCGCGACATTCAGGCCCGCCTCGATACTCTGGGGCGCGAGCTGAACCTCTAGCAGGCGGTGGGCGGCGGAGATGGTGCCGGATGAGGGACTCGAACCCCCGACCTTCGGTTTACAAAACCGCTGCTCTACCAACTGAGCTAATCCGGCATCTTAATAAAATCAGTGACTTAGAAATCTCCTCCGGACGGATGGTGTTTCTAGGTCACAGATAGGTCTCAAAATGCGTTCCCGACGCGGCTTCTAGCCAGAATAGGCGAGATTGTCAGCCCAGCGCTAGAATTCAGGTCGTTATTCGCAAACCGGGTCGCCGACCATTTGGCTCGAAAAGGCTGATCAGTCACGCAGGTGAGCGATTTCCACCGCTAGCCCTATCCTCCGGGACGTCTTCCGCTCGGTAGCGATTGAGGGCGCTCTCCGTCCTGTGGCGGTTCGTCAAAGAACTCCGCGACCCGCACGCCGAGCAGTTCGGCCAACCGATCCAGGAGGTCGATTGTCGGGTTGCCGAGTTCGCGCTCAATCTCGCTGACGTAGGCGCGATCAATGCCGGTGTCGGCAGCAAGCCGCTCTTGAGACACTCCGCGTTCCGTCCGCAGACGCCGCAAATTCCACGCAAGGAGCGCCCGCCCGTTCATCGCCGCAAGCGACAGGGTCCGCGCTGGTTAAACTACGGGCTATAGCCTAATGAATGGCATAGCTTGTGGAGCGCGTGCCGACATGGACCCAAAGAACATCGTCTGGCCGTCAGGCTTCTTGAGCCGCCGCCGTGCTCTACTTTCCGCGCTTGTCGGCCTGGGATGTGAGCATTGCGCCTGCGCGGCATCCGCACAAACCACCACGAACTGCCAGCCCACTATCATCGGGATGCCCTCGGCGGGTGTGACGTGCCGGTCGGACGCCCCGACTGCGGACGCCCAGTCCTTTTCATGGAAGGACGTTCCGACGACGCCTTGCTCGGGCTTCCAGAAGGCGCTTCCCGCTAACCTCGCCTTTTGCGCCGCGCGGGAGGTGGCGACCCGTCGCAAGGCCGTGGGGGACCTGATCGCAGCCGGGAAGTGCGACGACGCGCTTAAGGGGGCATTGGGCACCGGGGACCTGGACTTCGCTCGCGACGTGCGCGCGTTCTGCTTAGCGAAGTGACCACCATGAACCCCCGCAATATCTTCTGGCCGATGAACCCGAAACCCGAACCAAACGGCGTCCAGCGCCTCGTGCGCGTGCTGCACTGGGGGCTTTCAGCAGGAGCCGCAGTTGGATCGATAGTTGCCGTTACAAGCGCGCAGGTAGACGGTCTAGAAACGTTGGTTGGTTCAGTCGCTCTATTCGCCTTTGGCCGCATCCTCCGCTACATCATGGCGGGCGAGTGAACCCCGACCTCCCCATCCTCGACGCCGAGTTTGAAGTGATCGAACTCGCCTTCGTCGACCGAGACGACACCCTCACGGATAACGGCATTGATCAGGATGCGATTGACGCGGGCCGCTGGACGTTCTGGGAAGACGATTTTCCGCTGCTGTTCGGGATAGCTGGAACGTTGGTCGGCGCGTTCCTTTTCCGCCTTTACTGGCCGTTCTGACGTTGACCCGTCTGGGTATCGCCCACAGCGCAATGGCCAACCGCAATTTTTTCGCCCTTGCCAGTTTACAGCGGTGCTCTAGGTTCAAACCCGGCAAGGGCGGCACGCCCGGCTCATCATTCCCTCCGGAACACGTGAGCCACATGACCGACACCGCCCAATCCATTTCCCACGCCCGCCAGGATCAGAAGGCATTTATCGCCCACCAACCGCAAACCGACCTCGCCGCGCAGGCCACCGTGTCAACCACGTGGGAGGCGGCAGTCGCCGCCTATCGCGCCGCCAAGGTCCGGAGTGACGCAACGCTCGATGCGGCGAGCAAGGCCAACCAGGACGCCAACGCGGAGGCACCTCGCCCCGCATGCCTAACCTACGTCTTCAGCATCAACGGAGAGTGCGGCGATACGTGGCACGGCGAGGAGGGCAGCATTGCCGAACGCTTTCCAGTGTCGGGCGGGCCTCAGAACAAGTGCAAGGCGGATTACGTCTTGACGGCCTTCCGCACGTGGAAAACCGCCCTCGCAGCGGCCAATGATCGGCATGGCTCCGACGCGCTTTGGCGATTGAACGGCGAAGCGGAAGATGAGGAGGTCGCCGCCGTCCGGGTGCTGTTGGCGACCCCCGCTCCGGACCTTGGCGGCATGGCGCTCAAACTCTCACTGGTAGGCCGGGTCTATGAACAGGCGGTGGACTTCGCCGAAAAACCGGACTCGGTTGGCCTTATACTCGACCAACCCGACAGCTACGGCTGCTCCGCCCCCCTTCTCAGCATCTACCTCGACGCATTGCGACTATCAGGTGGCCCAGCCGTCGCGGACCAGATCGTCATCGCTGGCAAAGCGGCCTACGCCGCCTCTCTCGATCCTGACGGGCCAGTCTTCCTGGCAGCCTGACCACCGCGCTACCACCGACATACAACGACCGCCGAGGATCGCCCCGGCGGTCGTTTTCGTGCGCGTAGAGACTCAGGGGCCATATTCGGCCACCACCCTACCCCGAACACCTCAAACGCCGCCCTTGGTGCCCCCAGAGTCCAGCGCGGCCCTATCCAATTCCGGGCTGGCGGATAGCTTGACCCCTCGCGCTCGCGCGCACACCAGCGAGGGTCGCAGGCCCGCTTGGTGTGTCTCACGCGGCCTTTTTCATCGGGAGTTCGCGCATCGGTGGATGACACACCCCTTTCACCCGCGAGCCGGATCGCTTGTGCTTGCGGCATCTACGGTTGACCGCCTTTTTCCCGCCCAGCGCCGCAGTCTCAAGAAAAGGCTCGCCGCACGTCCAACAGGGAGCCTCCCAAGTCAGCACCTGCGAAGCTACACCATCTGTCCGCGTGTACGGCTCCACGGCGACGCACGTGAAAGGCTGGCCGCGCCACAGGACGGCAGTCCCGATTGCCGGAACCTTCGCGAAGGCCAAGGCCATGGCGTGGGCGGCGGGGGCTGGCACGTCCGCCGCCTCACGGTCGAGCCGAAGCTCTTCCGTCAACTTGTCCCATATCTCCCTGAGCCCGAGGCGTTGTATGCTGGCGAGGCCTTCGTTGGCGGCTACCCTGATCTCTGGGTCCGAGTGCCTGGCGTCGCTCTTTAGCTTTTCGATGTAGCCATAGATCATTGAGGTGGTTCCATTTAGGGGCGGTGCCGTCATCTCGACGGCGCGGTTGCAGGGCATGGTGGCCCTCAGGGGTAGCGCCGCGACTTTCAAGGCGCAGCTACCCCTGTAAGGGTTGAAACTCTGGAACTCGTGGAAGTCTTGTGTTTTCAATGAGATACAAAGCGAGTTCCAGGCCGTAGCTTTGAAAGTCTGAAACTCGGCAGCTTCAGCACTGGTAACTATCTGTTTTCGCTTAACTTCCACGACTTCCAACACGATTTTTGGAAGCCGTGGAACTTTGGAACCCGGCGTCACTGGGCCGCTTCCTCAAAGTGGACCCGGCGCAGTGTAGATTTGCCGCGCTCAGTGGTTGCGATGACGATCCGCCCACCCGCGACCTTCATGGCCCCCCCCATTTTGGAGGTGACCATATCCTTTGCCGTGGTGGGGCTCACGCCGGTCTGCTCTCTGTCCAAGCCCCTGATGATACCGTCGAAGGTTGCCGACCGGTCGGCGGTGATGTGGCCGTTCGCCCGGCACACCCGCGCCATCTCCTCGGCAATCTTGGCTAAGGTCACGTCGGCACTTGCAACGCGGCGGCGACCGGCCTCCTCGTCTGGCTTTCCCAAGTCAGCGAAGCGCAGGATGCCAATATTGTCGGCGGCGCGGATGTTCGTTGCATTCCCGATGTCAACGCCCTCCTTTCGCCACCACTGCGGCGCGCCGTCCACCAACGTCATGTTCGCCTTGGCATCGTCAAAGCGGACGAAGCGGTTTCGGTCGGCGGGCGCGAGCCCGTATTCCGTGGCGTCCTTTTTCGACATTCCAAACATGGTCGCCACGAAGCGGGCAACCCCCACAATCGGCCCCCCGCCCCGCATCGAGTTCATGTCTCCGGCAGCGGTGTCTGAGTTCGCCGCCTTCGGGGTGTGATGGAAGAACATAACGGCGCAATCGCAGTCGTTCGCGATTTCCCGAAGGATCGCGCCCAGCGCGTGAAACCCTTCAGTATCCTCCTTCGCACCGTGAAATTCGATCAGCGGGTCGATGACGAACAGCTTGAAGCCGTGGTCGCGGATGATCTGCTTGATGGTGTCCACGTGCGGCGAGCGCACCAGTTCGCCTGATTGTGGGTCTTGCCGAACGAAAGTCAGACGCTCATCCAAGCCCGAGTTGTATGAAAAGCGCTTTGCCGCAAGGGCCGTATCAACATCCATCTCGTAACAAGAGGCGATGAAACGGCGGTCGAGTTCTTCGATCGGTTCCTCGCCATTGTAGAGCCAGGCCTTGCCGCCACCGCCGGGGACTGGCTTCCAATTCCCGAATTCAAGGTCAAGGGAGAACGCCAGGGCCATCTGGATGGAGAAGGTTGTCTTGCCAACTCCCGGTGGTGCGGCGATGCCGGTCACGGCCTTGGACATCAAGATGTTGGCGTAGGCCCATGGGCGAGGCCCCGGCAGCACACCGTCAAAGTTCCTGGGCTGAAAGGTAGCTTTGGGCACCACCGCCAAAGCCGCCGAGATCAGCCCATGCACCGCTTCCGGCTCACAGTCCGCCGCGTCCCATTTGGCCGGGACGTTGGCCGGAACATCGACGCTCAGGACCTCGCATCCCATGCCGCGCAGCCGGTCACCAAGCAACCGCATGAAGCCCCGCCCGGTGTCGTCATTGTCGGGCCACAGGATCACGCGCTTGCCGCGCAGGGGTTCAAGGTCGGACTTGTCCAGAGGCGCACCCGAACCGCCCATGAGCGACGTCGCCACGTAGCCTTGCGCGATCAGATAGTCCGCGCACTTTTCACCCTCAACCATCACCACTGTGGCGGCGTCGGGAATGTCGGGCAGACCGTACAGCGGGCGCACCTCGGGTGACTTCCATTCGCCCGCTGCGTTCCTTTGCAGGAACCGCTTTGACCCGTCCGACATGTCGCGCCGGATCACTTGAGCCAGCACCGTTTGACCGTCCGCAGACGTGTAAACGTGCGTCCGCTCATCGACCTTGAACGGCTCAGGCTGCTTGGGCACCTTGGCCCGCTCAGCCGCAACATGAGCCACGCGCCCGAAGCTGGCAGGCGGGTGGTTGGAAAGCCCAAGGTGTTGTTCCAGATCGGCGACCGCCAACATGAACCCCGGACCCTTTTCGTCGTAGCCCTGATTTATGCACCAAAGCCCAATCAGGTCTCCACCCTCGCCCGTGGCGTGATCCGTCCAGAGCCCTGCTTTCTCGCCCGACATTTCGATGCACATGCTTTCGCCAGCTTCGCCATGGGCGTCACCGATCCGGGCTTCATGGCCGTTTACACGGGCATGAGGGAACATATCGCGGACAAGGTCCGGAGCGCGGGCCTTGAGTGTGGCCCGGAGGGTTTCAAGGCGACGTCCAGTTTCCTGTGGTGTGGTCGCCAAGGCGATAGGAGTCGCATCGTTGAAGTCATACTTATTGGCGACGGCGCTCATTCGTCACCGCCGATCAGGCCCGTCGCGCGGGCTTGGTCTTCGGCCTCGACGAGCATGGCCGCAAGAGCGATGACCCGGCCCACCGGGACGCTCACACCCTGACCAGCCGACATCAGCTTCGGAGCGTGACTGACGAAAGGTTGGAAGGATCGCACATCGACGGAGGGGACGCCCTTGGCGGTGACGATGCTCACACGGACCTCACCACCAGAGAACGGGACGGAGCCCACCAGGTGGCGCGCGGCGGGTGTGGTGAGGTTTGCTTGGCCCGCCATGATCAAGCGGCCCGCTTGAGGCGTGCGCCAGCCTGGGCGACGAGCCAGGCAGAGACCTCAGCCTCGACATAGGCGATACGTTGGGGGCCGATCCGCACAGGAACGGGGAATGACCCCCGACGGGTTTCTCGTTGGAGCGTTCGCCGCGACAACGACGTGAGCGCGACGGCTGTTTTGGGGTTGATAAACTTCATGGCCACCGGAAGGGCGGCGGTTGGCGTGGAGACAGTTGCTTGGGACATCGGGCAATCTCGCGTCAATCGGTGCGGGAGGGGCACCAGTGACGCTCAAAGGCTCGTGTTCGGGGTCGCTCGACAAACGACCGTAGGTCGGTCGGAGCCGACTTTTGGTCGGACTAGGATTTGATCTTACGACGGGTCGCGGAAATTCCCCCGGCTGTCCACTGATACCCACATTCGGAGGCCATCCCTGCCAACGCGTCGTTCTGGGCGGCGAGGGTGATAGCTTCGCCCATGCGCCGCGTGGCCTCGGCCAGCACGTCGGTACGGTGAACCCATGCCTTCTGCCGCTCGCCCGGCCTTACCTTCCACCCGTCTAGGCTCGTGGGGGCGTCGGAGCGATCCTCCAAAATCGGAACGCTGGCGGGGTCCGCAAGCCCCCTGGCGGCGGTCAAAGCCGAGGATTGGCCCGCCAGGGTCGTCTGCACCGGATAGCGAAGATCGACCACAGAGAGGTGCTTGCGGTCGTCATTCTCGGAAAAATCCGAACGATGGGCCTCCCCATTCATCCATGAGCCAACAGCCACCGGGCGTGCATCTTCCGCCCTACCCTCAGTCCCGTCTAGCATCACTTTGGAAGTGAAGTAGCTGTCCGGCAGTTTATACCAGTGGGCGCTGGACCAGATGTAGAGCGGAAGAGAGCCGCCCGTCGCGGCACGTTGGAGGATCACCGCCGTGGCCATTTGAAGGTCTTCCTCGCGGCCCCTCATTCCATTCTCCCGGAACCCGGTTCCGATCAGGGCGCGGACCGCCGCCGCGAGGTCGGTTGATGCCTCCAAGGCTACGCGTACCGACGCGGCAACTTCCATGATGAAGATCGTACCGGCGACGCCCTCATCTACCTTTCTTGCATAGGCGGCCAAGACCTCATCATTGCTCATCGGCGTGCATCCCCAGCCCGCGCCTTGGGCTGTTTCTCGCCGACGATTTCCAGCAACAGACCCTCCCAAGCGGCCAGCGCGCGCCGCTTGTCGGGCGCATAGGTGTTGGCGTCGTAGTGAGCCACAGAGACCGCCGACCCTCCCCCGGTGTCGCCACGGTGGCCCAGCACCTTTGAGCGAATGAAGGGCGTCACGCCCAGCCGCTCGGAGGTCATGGCCGTTGAGCCGGTTCGGCGCAGATCGTGCGGCGTGGCGTCGGTGATGCCCAGTGCGGCGGCGATGTTGACCATCGCGTGGGTTAGGCTGTCGGGCTTCACGCTCTTGGCGGCGCTTCGCGGCGACGGGAAGACGGGGCGATCATTCGGGGCCTCCTCCCGCTCCTCGTCCGTCATGCCCGCCAATCCGAGGTCCAGCGCCTCACCGATCAACACCACCGCACGCGGCGGAAGCGGGACCATATGCGGAAAGCCGTTTTTCATCCGTTCAGCCGGGATGAGCCACGTCCCCTGATCAAGGTCGAGTTCCGATAGCCGCATCCCGGCGACCTCGCCACGCCGTTGGAGCAACAGCACCGACAGTTGTACAGCGATCCGCATCGCGCGGCCCACGTAGACCGGCGCGCCTTCCTCGTCGCCTTCCTTTGCCGGGAGCCGGAGGCCAGTCGGGTCGATAAGCGCCGCCCAAAGGGTCTTGAGTTCGGCGTCGGACAGCACGCGGACGCGCGGCGTCTCGGTGGCGAACTTGGCGAAGCCGGTTGCGGGATTGATGGCCACGCGGTCCTCGCTGATCGCGAAGGCGAAGCACTGGCGGATGACAGCCTGAATTCGGTTGGTCTGGGCACCGATGCCCGCATCGACCATCTTGCGCAGCAGGTTCCTGACCTGCGTCTTGGTGATCGCCTCGACGCGCTCCTTGCCGAGGACGGGCCGGATATGGAGCCTCAGTTGGGCACGGTGGCCGCTTATCGTCCGCTCGCGTTGGCGCTTGCCCTTCGGCTTCCACTCCCCCGCCTCGCACGCCTTGAGGTAGGCGTCGGCCAGATCGTCGAACGTCTTGATGGGGCGGGCTTTGGCCTCCGCCTTGGCGCGGCGCGCCGTGGCCGCAGGGTCTTGACCACCGGACGCCGACCCGAGGACGGCAAGGGCGGCGTCGCGTGCATCGCCCAGGTCCACAGCAGGGAAGACGCCCAACGTCATGCGGCGTTGAACGCTCTCCTTGGTCCGGTAGCGCAGGGACCACACCTTGCGGCCCTGAGGTGTCACGCGAAGTTCAAGGCCGGGGATTTGCGCGTCAGGGTAAGCGACCTGCTTCTTGGGCGTCGGCTTCACACTCTCGACAAATTTGCTGGTCAATCGGACGCTGGCCATGGGGTGCCCACCAGACGGCGAGTTTGTGACCTATTTCTCGGGGTAGGTCCCAAATAGGTCACAGAACACCGTCGCTGTATGGCATCGCATGTCGCAGGTTGGCGCGCTACACCTGACTTTCTCTAGGGGAGTTGGGTTCGGTTGGCGCGATGTGTC
>JANNFM010000440.1:0-11127 GCA_031379795.1 Alphaproteobacteria bacterium | reverse complement strand
TTGTCGCTCTTGAAGTATTTGGCCTTGGGGTTTCCAGGCGGGTTCAGCAGCGACTGGATGTGGCCGGCCTGTGACAGGATGAATTCCACGTTCGGCGAACTGATCAGCTGGGTGGTGCGGTAGCAGGCCTTCCAGGGCGTGATGTGATCGGTCACCCCGGCCACAATGAAGCAGTCCTGGGTCACCTTGGTCAGGTCGACCTTGTGGCCGGCCAGTTCGGTAACGCCCGGGCTGGCAAAAGGCTGCGTCTCGTAAACCCGCAGATAGTCCGAGTGCAGCGTCGCCGTCAGGTTGGTGGAATCGTTGTTCCAGAACAGCACGTCAAACGCCGGCGGGTCCTCGCCGTGCAGGTAGTTGTTGACCACGTAGTTCCAGACCAGATCGTTCGGCCTCAGCCAGGCGAACGTCCGCGACAGGGATGAGCCTTCAAGCACGCCGGCTTTGGCCGAGCGCCGCCGGGCCATCTCGATGCCGTGGGCGGAGACCAGGGCGCCAGTCTCGCTGTCATCCGGCTGGGGGTCGAGTACGCAGACCATCAGGGTGACGGCGTTGATGCGGCTGTCGCCGGCTGCGGCCAGCTTGCTGAGTAGCGTCGCGGCCGTGATCCCACCGGAACAGGCACCCGAGACATTCACGGTCTTGGACTTGCTGATCTGGCAGATCACGTCGATGGCCTCGATCAGCGAGTCGACGTACTCGGCCAGGCCCCAGTCCCGGTGCTCCGCGGTGGGATTGCGCCAGCTGACCATGAACGGTTGGATGCCGCTGGCGGTCAGGAAGCGGATGATGCTCTTTTCCGGCGACAGATCGTTCACATAGGCCTTGTTGATCTGCGGCGGGATGATCAGCAGCGGCACGCCGTGCACCTGTTCGGTGCTGGGCGCGTACTGGATCAATTCCATCATCTCGGTGCGATGGACCACGGCGCCCGGCGCGTTGGCGACATTCTCGCCGATCTTGAACGGGCGTTTGTCGACCTGGCTGACGATGCCGTCGTTCTGGGTGATGTCCTCATAGGCGTTCTTCAAGCCGCGGATCAGGGACCCGCCGCCGGTCTCGAACGCCTTCTTCAACGCCGACGGATTGCCGATCAGGCTGTTGGTCGGCGCAACGGAGTCGAGGATCATGTTGGTGACGAAACTGGCGCGCGCGCGCTCTGCGTCGTCGAACTCCAGGTCATCCATCCAGTGGCCGACGCCCTGGCGAACGGCCAGGTAGTATTGCATGCCGGCGCGGTAGAACGGGTTGCTGCGAAACGCAGGGTCCAGGAAGCGCTTGTCCTTGGGATCGGGCGCCAGCTCGGACTTGTTCTGGACGATGCGGACCACTTCACCGCCGAAGTCCTTCAGATGTTTCAGTGTCTTGACAGGACGTCCTGCGGTCTCGCGCAACATGACGCCGACCGCGCCCATCAGGTCCTCGCGCGCCAATCCGATGATCGGATTCATGGCCACGGTGTTTTCGGCGGCGCCGCCGCCAAGATCGATCTTCGGTTTCGCCATGTTCGCCCTACGCTGTTCCGACCCTGATGTTGCGAACGGTTTCGTCCGTCCGCCTTATGCGCCTATACTTAGCGCTTCCTACCGACTGTCAATTGAGCGCGACCCATCGCAAACGGACGGCCGCCGCTGAGCACCAAGTCCCGCATTCTCGAAAAGGCGCTCGAACTCTTCAATGAAGAGGGGGTCGCGGCCCTGTCGGCGGTCGACATCGCCTCGGCCCTGGGGATCAGCCCGGGGCATCTCTATTACCACTTCAAGGGCCGCTCCGAGATCGTCGCCGCCCTGGCCGCGGCCTACCGGGCCGAGGTCGACATGGTGCTGGACGCCCTGACCGACACCCTGCGCACCGACGGCGCCAGCCTCGAAGCCCTCTGGACCTACGTCCATATCCTGATCGAGGAAGCCTGGGATGCGCGGTTCCTGTACCGGGAGGCTGCCGCCCTGGTGATGCGCAGCGAGCCCTTGGCCGCGATCTTCCGGCATGTTGCCACCCGCGAACGGACCGCCCTGGCGTCGGTGCTGACCGACCTTTCCAAGGCCAGGGTCATCACCGCGTCGCCCGAGGCCATCGACGGCGTTTCACGCCTGATGACCACGGGGATCGGCTTTCACGCCATCGAACTGGAGCTAGAGGGCGATGCCGGGCCGCCGCGCGAGCGGATTGCGCGCGCCGCGGCCCAGGTCATGCTGTTGCCCGCAGCCCTGATCGGGGGCGAACCGGCTTAGGCGGCCTCGACGTCCTTGGCCTTGGCCGGCTTTTCCACCACGGCGGCCTTCTCGGCCTTCAGCGCGGCCACTTCATGGGTCAGTTGCTCGACCTGCAGGGTCAGCTTTTCCATGGCGAGGCCGAGAGCACCGATGTTCAGCGGCGCCAGCGTTTCCGAAACCGTCTTGCGGACCTTGCCGATACGGGCTTCGAGGGCCGCGCGTTGCTCGGCGCGGAAGGCCTTGACCTGATCGGTGGCGTTGCCGACCAGCGAGACGACCCGATCGCCGCGTGGTGACTTGGAGATGGTCTCGCGGACCTTGTCCTCGACCTGCTCGCCCTTGGCGACCAGTTGGTCGAAGGCTTCGTTGGCGCCGGTGGCCAGCTTTTCAACAGCGCCCTGGGTCTCGGTGTACATCCGCCCATAGGCGCCGACGCCGGCCAGCCAGATCTTGCGGGCGATGTCGGTGTCGACGGCGACAGTCTCGGTGGTCTTCTTGGCCTTGGCCATGATCAGTATCCTTGCAATGTGTGCGGCCTCGGGGAGGAGGCCGATGACGCTGCAGTAGGCTGTCGGTTTAGAAAAAGCATTCTAACAGGCTGGAACCGGGTCTGTGGGGCAGAGTTGCCATCTGCGACAAAACCGTTGCAGACTTCATTATCTGAGCTTTCAGAGCGGCATTGCGAGTTCCCTATAATGGTCGATGCGACGTTTGATACTGCCCAGCCTCACCCGCACGGCAGAGCCGCCCGTGGGCTGAAGCCGCCGAACCTGGCCCTGACCCTGACCGAGGGCCGTGGCTGGATGGAACTGGCGGCGTCGCTGGCCGCACGGCCGATCCTGATGTGCGCGCCAAAGGGTGACGGCCATCCGGTCCTGGTTTTGCCGGGATTCCTCGCGAGCGATCGATCCACCGTGCCGTTGCGCAAATATCTGACCGACCTGGGCTATGACGCGCGCCCCTGGGGCCAGGGCCAGAACCTCGGGCGCTTCTACAAGATGCGCGATGTCCTCAGCGAAAAGCTGGAAACCCTGCATCGCCAGTCAGGCCAGAAGGTCTCTCTCGTGGGTTGGAGCCTGGGGGGCGTCTTCGCTCGCTACCTGGCCCTGACCCAGCCCGACGCGGTCCGCTCGGTCGTCACTCTGGGCAGCCCCTTCGCCGCCGATATTCAAGCCACCAATGCCCGCAGGCTCTACGAGGCCATGTCCCAGGAGGGTCCGCCGAATCCCGACGATTTGTCGGCCTTGGCCGGCGACCTGCCCGTGCCCAACAGCTCCATCTACACCAAGCTCGACGGCATCGTGAACTGGCGGACCTGCATCCCCAAACCTGCGCCCAACGCCGAGGCGATCGAGGTCCGGCTGGCCAGCCATGTCGGCATCGGGGTCAACCCGGCAGCGCTGTGGGCTCTGGCCGACCGCCTGGCTCAACCGGAGGGGACCTTCAAACCCTTCGCGCGCAAGGGCCCGTTCGCCCTGGCCTACGGACGATAGGGACGCCAGAAAGTCTCTCGCGGGCGTCCAAAGTTGACAAAACCGGTCCGGACCTAACAGTCTCCAGAAATCAAGGTCGTAGGCCCCGAAAGCGGGCCACGGTTGGGGGAGGCGGACAATGGGCGACGCGCTGAAACTCTCGTCGCTGGACGCGGCCTTCCTCTACATGGAAACCCCCGAGATGCCGATGCACGTCGGCTCGCTCTCGGTGTTCCAGCTGCCCAAGGGCTATGACGGCGACTTCTTCGAGGCCTTCAAGGCCCAGATTGCCGATCGGCTGGACGCCGCGCCCATGCTCAAGCGCAAGCTGGCGCGCACCGTGCTCGATTTCGACCACCCCAGCTGGATCGAGGACGACCAGTTCGACATCAACCGCCAGATGTTCCGCGGCAGCCTGGCCGCCCCCAGCGACATGGAGACCCTGCGCCGCACCGTGGGCTGGATGCACGCCAAGCTGCTGAACCGAGCCCGTCCGCTCTGGGAATTCTACCTCTTTGAAAACATGCCCGGCGATCAGGTGGGGCTCTACGTCAAGATCCACCATGCGCTGATAGACGGCGGGGCCGGCGTGGCGCTCACCCAGATCATCTACGACACCACCGTCAACGCCCCGCCGCGACCCAAGACCAAGGCCGGCGAGAGAGCCAAACCCACGGTTCGCACCGCCGCCGCCTCGGCGGTCGAGACCTATGTGCGCCTGTGGCAAAAGCCGTTCGGCAGCGAGGTCACCTCGTTCAAGCTTCCGCGCTCGGGCAAGACCGACTTCGGCTCCGTCCTGCTGGATCACGTCACCAACCAGCTGGAGGTCGGATTGAACGTCGCGGCCGCCTTGCCAGCCATGGCGGGGGCCGCCGCCAAGGCGCTGCCCGGCCTGCTCGACCCCGCAAAGTTGGGTGATCTGGGCAAGATGGTTTCGCCCAGAACCCCCTTGAACAAGTCCGTCAGCTCGGAGCGCGCCTTCGGTACAGCCACGATATCGCTTCCCCGGGCGCGGGCCGTGGGCAAGGCGGCGGGCGGCAAGCTCAATGACGTGGTGCTGGCTATGTCCAGCGGCATCCTGCGGCGCTACCTGCTGGAAACCGACAGCCTGCCGAAGAAGTCGCTGAGCGCCGCCGTGCCGGTATCCCTGCGCGAGGAAGGCAATGGCGAGGCCAACAACCAGGCCTTCGCCATGACCTGCCAGATTGCGACGCACATTGAGGACCCCCGGGCGCGCATGGCTTCGATCATCGAGGACTCGACCAAGGCCAAGGCGCTGATCAGCCCGCTGAAGGACTTCATTCCCCTGATGAGCAACGCCTCGGCCATCGGGATGCCGATGACCATGCAGGTGCTGGCGCTGCTCTATTCACGCTCCGGCGTCTCCGACATCCTGCCGCCCACCGCCAATGTGATTGTCTCCAATGTGCCGGGCCCGCGTGTGTCGCTCTACGCGGCAGGGGCCGAGCTTATGCACCTGTTCCCGGTCTCCATTGTTACCCACGGCATGGCGCTAAACATCACGGTGCAGGGGTATCGCGACCAGCTGGAGTTTGGCCTGATCGCCGGGGCCAACATCCTGCCGGACGTTCAGCGCCTGGCCGACATGCTGGAGGAAGAACTGGCTGTGCTGGAACAGGCTTTCTTGCCGGTCGCAGCCTAGACCTGGCGGCGGCGTTGGCCGCGCTTTGCGGAGACGGGATGATGTCGCAGACGGACGCGAGCAATACGCCTCAGATGATCGTGCGCCGCATGACTTTCCCCCATCCCGAGGCTCTGAAGGGACAGTGGAACCCCGCCCGGCCGGAGTTCAGCCATATCGTCAACGCGGGCTCGCTGGGGATGCCCTATCTTGAGCCCTATGTGATCGCCACGATGCGACAGGCGAAGACACAGATTTCCGACCCCGGGCTGCTGGCCGAGATCGATCTCTATATCGGGCAGGAGTCGACGCACTTCCGCCAGCACCAGCAGTTCAACCGGCGGCTGGCCGAGTTGGGGTATCGATCGGTCCCGCAGATGGAGGCGGTGCTCAAGGCCGACTATGCCGGGTTTGTCGCGGATCGGTCGTTCACATTCAACCTGGCCTATGCCGAGGGCTTTGAGGCCATGGCGCTGACCATCGGGCACATGCTGATCGAGGATCGTGAGTATCTGTTCGCGGGCGGCGAGGCCTCGGTAGGTTCGCTGGTGCTGTGGCATTTCGTCGAGGAGATCGAGCACAAGTGCGCCACCTATGACGTCTTCAAGGCGCTGGACGGGCGTTATGTGTGGCGGATCTATGGGCTGGTGTTCGCGATGGTTCACATCATGGGGCGTACCCGCCAGGGCTATCGCGCGATGCTGATCGAGGACAGGCTGTGGTCGTCCTGGCGCTCGCGCTGGGCGATGTGGCGGCTGCTGGGGCGGATCTTCGCCCGGCTGACGCCCCGGCTGCTGCGGATCCTGAAGCCCAGCTATGATCCGCGCGAGGTGGCCGATCCGGCCTGGGCCGACGCCTGGCGGCGCCAGCACGAGGCCGGCGAGGCGCGGCTGGGCGATCTGGATATGTCGCGGCTGGCCGAGGCCGCGCCTGTCGCCCGCGCCGCCTGAGGAACCCGCCATGACCCCGATGCCCGAGCGACTACGCGCGCTGTTGTTTCTGAACGGGATCGGCCTGTTCCTCTTCTCCATGCTGGTGGGGTGGCACTGGATGTTCGCCCTGCTGGGCGAGATTGTCCTCTGGCCGTTCGTGCCGCCGATCGACGTCCCGATCCCGGGCGAAGAGCGGGCCTGGCGGATGGTGCATATGGAGGCAATCACCCACGGGCTGCTGCTGATGGCCTGGGGCCTGGGCGGCGGGTTCATCCGGCTGGGGGCGCTGGCGCATCGGGTGTTCTTCTGGTGCGCACTGACCGCGGCCTGGCTGTTCACGGTGCCGCCGATGTTCAATGCACTGTTCGGAACGCGGGGGCTGGCCATGGGCGGAGGGCCCTTCAAGGGCGGCCTGGCCAACGACATTATCTTTGTCATCGGCTGGCCGCCGATGATTGCGGTGCATGTGCTGATGGGGCTGGCGGTGTTGGGGCTATGGCGGACAGTGAAGAATCTGCCGCGAGCCTGAGCGGGATAGCGGGCGGGCGGATTGAGCCTTGCCGAGGTTCGATTTTTGGTCCGGTATGGCCTCCAGAACGACGTTCGGGGACGCCATGCAAATTCCATCAAATGCGAATGGCCTAACGGCCGGGTGGCTGTCAGAGGTGCTTGCGGTCGCACCCGGCGGCCCGTTTGGTCCGGTGACCGAGGTCGAGCGCCAGCGGATCGGCGAGGGCGTGGGGGTCATGTCCGAGATCTATCGGCTGGCGATCCGATATGCGCCCGATGGACGACCGGGTCCGGCCACGTTGGTGGCCAAGGTGCCGGCCGGGACCGCGGAGGCCCGAGGCCTAGCCAACAACTACGGATTCTACGAGAAAGAGGTCGCCTTCTACCGCGATATAGCCCCGACGGTGTCGATCGCCACCCCGCGCTGCTTCGGCGCCGCGTTCGATCCGGGCTCCAAGCTCTTCGTGCTACTCATGGAGGACATGGCGGCGGTGACCCCCGGCGATCAGATCGTCGGCCTGACAGAGACCCAGGTGCGGCGGGCCATTGGCGAGGTCGTCCCGCTGCATGCGCGCTGGTGGCGCGACGCCCGGTTGCCGGCGCTGGAGGCGGTGATCCCCGCGCACGGCCAGCCACCCTGGGACAGCGTCGGCCAGATGCACACCGCCGCCTGGGAGATCATTGCGCCCTGGATGAAGGCCCGCCTCAGTCCGGAGATGATGCGGGTGGGCGAACGGCTCTGCACCGATCTGCAGGGGCTGATGGACCGCAATGGTCAGGGCCAGCGGACGCTGTGTCACGGGGACTTCCGGGCCGACAATCTGATGTTCACCGGCGATCCAGCCGATCCGGGCCTGACCGTGCTGGACTGGCAGATCCTGGTGCAGGCGCCGGGAACGTTCGACATCGGCTATCTGATGTCGGCCAGCGTGACGCCGGAGGTGCGGCGCAGCCAGGAGATGGATCTGCTGGCCGACTATCACGCCCGGCTCGTAGCCGAAGGGGTCGGGGGCTATGGGTTCGACGAATGTCTGGAGGATTATCGCCGGGCGCTGCTGATCGGATTCACTTATGCGGTCCAGGCTGGCGGGTTTTCCAACATGGAGCACGCTCGTAACGCAGCCCTGGTCCATGCGATAGCGACGCGATGCGAGGCGGCCTGTCTGGATCTGGGCCTGGCCTCGATGATGAATTGACAAGTGGCGGAATGCCAGGTCGATGCGAGAGTCTCCCCGGGCCTGCGGACTCCTGTTCCCCCATTTTTGGGGGAAAGCGGCGCGAAGCCCCGAAGGGGCCAGCCGCCGATGGGGGAAGTGTCCGATTTCAGGCCGGGACTTCCCCCATCGGCCACTCGCGCTTCGCGCATCGGGCCGCTTTCCCCCTTCCAGGGGGAAGCATGATGCTGCGCGCCGGGTTTGTGCGCGCCGCTGGACTGACGCTCCGGCAACTGGCGTGACCTGAGCGGACCGCACGCGCAGGCAACCGCGCGGCGGCCTACAGGGAGGACATAGCCATGTCGGACGGCCTGTTCAGCGATCTGCTCGTCATTGATTGCGCCAGCTTCATCGCGGGGCCGGCAGCGGCGACCGTGCTGGGGGACTATGGCGCGCGGGTGATCAAGATCGAGCCGCCGGGGGTGGGCGACGCCTACCGCAACCTCTTCCGGCTAAGGGGCACGCCCGACGAGGTGGACTATTTCTGGACCCTGGAGTCGCGAAACAAGGAAAGCCTGGCGCTGGACCTGCGGCGGCCGGAGGCGCAGGCCGTGCTGCATACGCTGGTCCGCAAGGCTGATGTGTTCATCACCAATTCGCCGTTCCCTGCGCGGGAGCGCATGGGGCTTCGGGCGGAGGATCTGATGCCGCTGAACCCCCGGCTGATCTACGCCTCGCTGTCGCCCTATGGTGAGCAGGGCCCGGAGCGGGACCGGACCGGCTTTGACGCCACCGCCTGGTGGGCGCGCTCGGGGCTGATGAACATGGTGCGCGCTGGCCCCGATGTGGAGCCCGGCATTTCCATGCCCGGGATGGGCGACCACCCGACGGCGATGGCCATGTACGGGGCGATCGTAACGGCGCTCTACAAGCGCCAGATGACGGGGAAAGGGTCGGAGGTGACCACCTCGCTCCTGGCCAATGGCTTGTGGTCGAACGGGTGTCAGGTGCAGGCGGCGCTGTGCGGGTACGAGCTGATGACGCGGCCGCCGCGCGGGTCACGCGGGGTGCTGAACGAGATGTTCCGCGGTGCCGACGACCGCTATTTCATCCTGACCAGCACCAATCCGTTCCGCGACTGGCCGCTGCTGGCCCGGGCGGTGGGCCATGCCGAGTGGCTGGAGGACCCGCTGTTTGCGACGCCCGAGGCGCGGATGGCGAACGGGCCCGAGTTGGTGGCCCGGTTCGACGCGCTGTTCGCCGGAGGGCCCTTCGAGCACTGGTCGAAGGTGCTGACCGAAGGCGATCTGACGTTCGGCGTGGTGGCCACGGTCTACGACCACCTGACCGACGACCAGATCGAGGCCAATGGCCTGTTTCCCGAGATCGCCGACGGCTTTGGCCTGCGCACCCTGGACAGCCCGTTCCAGGTGGTGGGCGAGGTGAAACGCGTGCCGCACATGGCGCCGGGGATCGGGGAGCATACACGGGCGCTGCTGGCGGAGTTCGGGTGCTCGGCGGCGCAGATCGAGGCGCTGGCGGCGGGGTAGGGCGGGGCGTCACACGAGATGACGACGTGCCTCCATTCGGTCGTGCAGGATTCGAATGATGGCGACCCCGTCGCGCATGATCCGGAAGTAAATCATGTGTCGTTCCATGGGCCAGCGCCGGACTCCGCGTTGGATGTGGTCGCAGGTCGGGCCGATCCTGGGTGTTGCCGCCAGTACCTCGAAGGCTTCGGTGAACTGGTCCACATACCGATCAGCTTGATCCATGTTCCAGCGCTCGCAAGTGAAACGCCAGATGGCCTCGAGGTCTCGTCGGGCAGCCGGCGTCAGGCGGTATTCAGCCACCAGTCTGTCGCATCGCACGCTTGAACTCTGCCGGATCGAAGGGTTCCGGCGGGCCGCTGCGCTCGCCCTCAAGCAGCGCGGCGCGAATGGCCAGGACGTCGTCGTCCTGCGCCTGGGCCCGTCGGATCAGGTCGCGCACGCACTCGCTGTCATTGGTGTAGTGGCCGGCGACGATCTGGCGTTTGATCCAGTCGTCGTGATGGGCGGTGAGCGTTATGGTCTTGCGGATCGTCGACATGCGCGGATGATCATACTTCCGGCGCTCCAATGCAAGGGTGCCGCACCGCTACATCAAATATCCAGCTCCCCCACCGCGAACTCGGCGTTCTCCTGAATAAACTGGAACCGCGCCTCGGGCTTGCGGCCCATCAGGCGTTCGACCAGGTCCTCCACCACCTCCTCGGCGCGGGGCAGGGTGACCCGGGCCAGGGTGCGGGTGGCCGGGTCCATGGTGGTTTCTTTCAGCTGGGCTGGCATCATCTCGCCCAGGCCCTTGAAGCGGCTGATCTCGGGCTTCTTGTTCTTGAATTCCGTGGCCAGCAGCTCGTCACGGTGCTCGGGGTCGCGGGCGTAGACCGCCTTGCCGCCGTGGCTGATGCGATAGAGCGGGGGCAGGGCGAGATATAGCCGCCCGCCCCGGATCAGCTCGGGCATGGTGCGATAGAAAAAGGTGATCAACAGGCTGGCGATGTGGGCGCCGTCGACGTCGGCGTCGGTCATGATGATGATGCGCTCATAGCGCAGGTCTTCTTCCTTGAACCGGCCGCCCGGCTGAACCCCGAGGGCCAGCAGCAGGTCGGAGAGTTCCTTGTTGCCGCCGAACTTGTCGGCGGTGGCCGAGGCGACGTTGAGAATCTTGCCGCGCAGGGGCAGGATCGCCTGGCTCCTGCGGTCTCTGGCCTGTTTGGCTGAGCCGCCGGCCGAGTCGCCCTCGACCAGAAACAGTTCGGTGCCATCAGCGGCCTGGCCGGAACAGTCGGCCAGCTTGCCGGGCAGGCGCAGCTTGCGGGTCGCGGAGGCTCTGGCGACCTCCTTGTCGCGGCGGCGCTGGAGGCGCTCCTCGGCCCGCTCGATGACAAATTCCAAGAGGGCCGTGGCGGCCTTGGGCTGGGCGGTCAGCCAGTGGTCGAACGGGTCGGCCAAGGCTTTTTCCACCAGCCGCTGGGCGTCGGAGGAAGACAGGCGCTCCTTGGTCTGGCCCTGGAACTCGGGGTTGGCGACGAACACACTGACCAGGGCGCCGGCCTGGGAGACCACGTCGTCGGCGGTGATCAGGCCGCCGCGCTTGTCGCCGGTCAGCTCGGCGTATTGCTTGAGGCCCCGGGTGAGGGCGGCGCGGAAGCCGGCCTCGTGG
>JANNFM010000291.1:0-3512 GCA_031379795.1 Alphaproteobacteria bacterium | reverse complement strand
AACGGCGCCTCGATGTTCTTCCTGGCGGTCTATCTGCACATGTTCCGCGGCCTCTATTACGGCTCGTACAAGGCACCACGCGAGGTGCTGTGGATCATCGGCTGCGCGATCTATCTGGTGATGATCATCACCGCCTTCATGGGTTATGTCCTGCCCTGGGGCCAGATGAGCTTCCACGGCGCGGTCGTGATCACCAACCTGATCGGCGCCATCCCGGTCATTGGTCCGGCGATCACCACCTGGCTGTGGGGCGGTTTCGCCGTCGACAACGCCACGCTGAACCGCTTCTTCTCGCTGCACTATCTGCTGCCCTTCGTGCTGGCCGGCCTCGTGATCCTGCACATCTGGGCGCTGCATGTGACCGGCAACAACAACCCCAAGGGCGTTGAGGTGAAGTCCAAGGAGGACACTGTCCCCTTCCACCCGTACTACACGGTCAAGGATGGCTTCGCGATCGGGGTGTTCCTGCTGCTCTATATGAGCTTCGTGTTCTTCAACCCGAATGCGCTCGGTGACGCCGTCAACTATGTGCCAGCCAACCCGCTGGTCACCCCTGCCCACATCGTTCCGGAATGGTATCTGCTGCCCTTCTACGCGATCCTGCGGGCCGTGCCGGACAAGCTGATGGGCGTGATCCTGATGTTCGGCGCTATAGCCGCCATCTTCGTCCTACCCTGGCTGGATACGTCCAAGGTGCGCTCGATGCGCTATCGTCCGACCGCGCGGCTGTACTTCTTCATCTTCGTGGTGGTCTGCCTGGTGCTGGGCTATTGCGGCGGTCAGCTGCCGGACGATCAGGTGATCCCGGGTGTTTCGGGGCTGATGCTGATCGATTCCGACATCAACAGCTTCGTCTGGTTGAGCCGCTTCGCAACTGCCTACTATTTCGCCTACTTCTTCCTGATCACCCCGCTGCTCGGCCTGACGGAAACGCCATTGCCGGTGCCCGAGTCGATTACGGATCCCGTCCTGTCACATCCCGCCACGACGCCTTCCGGTGCCGCGGCGTCGCCTGAAAAGAGGGGCTGAGATGCTGCGCAAAAGTCTCGCGCTCGCGGCCCTGGGGCTCGCCTTTATCGCGGGTCCGGCCCTGGCCTCCGGCTCCGCCAAGGAACCGCGAAGCGTCGCATGGTCGTTTGCCGGTCCATTCGGCAAGTTTGAACCTGCTCAGGTTCAGCGGGGCTACAAGGTCTATCGGGAGGTCTGCGCGGCCTGCCATTCGATGAACCTGATGTTCTTCCGGAACCTGGGCCAGAAGCACGGTCCGTTCTACGATCCGGAATACGCCAACCCCAACGACAATCCCTATGTCAAGGCGTTGGCCAAGGACATCCAGGTCAACGACATCGATTCCGAGACCGGCGATACCGTTCAGCGCGCCGCCACCCCGGCCGACAAGTTCCCGTCGCCGTTCCCGAACGAAGCCGCAGCCAGGGCCTCCAATGGCGGTGCCGCGCCGCCGGACCTGTCGGTGATCACCAAGGCGCGTGATGGCGGCCCGGACTATGTCTATTCCCTGCTAACGGGCTACGTGAACCCGCCAGTCGGCCTGGCTGTGGGACCTGGCCAGCACTACAACCCCTACATGGCAGGCGACATGCACGCCTACTGGACCGGCAAGGGTCCAGCGCCTGTCGGCGGGTTCATCGCCATGACGCCGCCGCTGGCTGACGGCAAGGTGACGTTTGACGATGGCACGAAGTCGACCGTGGATCAGCAGGCCAGAGACGTTGTGGCCTTCCTGGCCTGGGCCTCCGAGCCCAAGCAGACGGAACGCAAGCAGTTCGGCTTCGGTGCCATGATCTATCTGTTCCTGTTCACGATCCTGCTGTGGTTCAGCTACAAGCGCATCTGGCGCAACGTCGGCCACTAAGCCGTCGTTCAATCCCTGAAGTCCTGAAGGGCTGCGGAGCAATCCGGAGCCCTTCTTGCTGCAGGTTTACTTCGCGGGTGCGACCCGCAATCGGCCCGCCGGGAAATCAAACCGTAGCCGAAAGTTCGCCAGCACCTGACCCCCCAGAATGCCGACGATATCGCCATCGGGTTTCATCAGCCCGGCCGCCACGTCGCGCCCGGTGCGTCCAGCGAAGGTGACCTGCGGCAATCGCGCCAGCCAGATCCCATCGGGATAGAGTTCAGGCGTGGTGCCCGGTACGGACTGGGCCAGGTCATCGGCCAGCCGGATGGGCGCGTTCGACCCGGTCGCAATGACAAAGGCCCCGGTCACCTTGTGGGCGTCATCGGCGACTGACGCCATGGCGGTCGGGCGCCCCCGGTCCCAGCCCAGGTCGAGCGAATGGCCGCGAAACGGTGGTGCCCCGCCAGGCTGTGACAGCCGCACCCGGCAGGGCGCGAAACTCACATCGACCACGAAATCCCGCAGCACGTCGGCTCCGATAACCCCGGCGCCAACAGTCGGGAGGTTCCAGGTGCGAACGTCCAGGTCGGCGATGGGCAAGGTCTGGTTTGACACCCGCATGCCCGCCAGCACCACGTCGCCCACGACACTGTCGCCTTCGATCCCGGCGACCTGGGCCACGGTCTCATGCAGCGTCGTCCGGGCGGACCCGGTATCCAGAATGTAATCGCCGGCAATCCCGGCAAGCTCTGCGGGCACCACGATGACGCCCGCATCGAAATGGCAGGCGATCTCGGTCGCGCAGGCCGGCACCACAGCCAGGGCCGCGACGGCAAGGGACAGGGTGAGGGGTGCGAGTCGGATCACAGGCAATCATAGCGAGGGTTTGCCGGTTTTCGCCCTACGCCTGCCGCCCGGGCTGGGGTAAAACGGGCCATGACCTATTCTCCCGCCTGGCGGGCCTTCAAACGTACCCAGGATCTGACCGTTCTGACGGCCGTGTTGATCTATGGCGCGGCCGTGGTCCACGCCTTCATGCGACTGCCGGACGATCACAGCGCCCTTCTCCGGAGCACGCTGGGCCTGCCCGCGATCTTCCTGCTGGCGACGTTGGCTGTGTCGCTGCTGGTCGGGGCGATCCGTCGCCACCTGGCCCGCTATGTCTGGGCGTCGTTTCAGGCGGGGTTCGGACAGACCGCCGGCTCGGTCGTGGGCGGCGTGCTGCTGCTGGGTGGGGCGGCGGGCTTCATTTACTGGCAGATCGGCAGTGCTGCTGCGGGCGGCCGAGGCCTGGCCGACGTGTTCTGCGGCTATGCTGCCGGCATCGGTATTCTGGCGGCCCAGGCGGCGCTGGTGAGGGTGCTGGAACGCCACCCCGACGTGAAGGTCCAGATCGAGATCTAGGCCTCGCTGCGGACACCGCTGTTGCGGACGAACAGCTGCAGGGTGCGCAGGCGCGACAAGTTGGCGCTTTCTGCGTGGAACCCGTTTGGGGCCACAAAGGCGTGGCCCGCGTCGTACAGATGCACCGGCAAATCCGGGTGGGCGTCCCGGATCGCCTCGACCCTGGCTGGCGGAATCAGCGCGTCGGTCCTGCCCAGGTGCAGGATGGTCGGGACCTTTGGGGTTTCCTGAACATAGTCCGCGATCTGGC
>JANNFM010000290.1:0-11423 GCA_031379795.1 Alphaproteobacteria bacterium | reverse complement strand
TGGAACTCCTTGAACAGTTCGGTGTCCATGTCGCCAACCTTCGGCGTCTTGAACGCCACGTTCCAGATCAGATACGGCCGGTTGGAGAGATCGATGGCGCACCGGCTCAGGGTCTCGTCCATCGGGATATAGGCATGGCCGAAACGGCGCACGCCCGTAAAGCCGGGGATCGCTTCCTTGATCGCCTGGCCCAGCACGATGCCGGTGTCCTCGACCGTGTGGTGCATATCGATGTGCAGGTCGCCCTTGGCCTCGATTTCGATGTCGATGCCGCTGAAGCGGGCGAAGCTTTCCAGCATGTGATCGAAGAAGCCGATGCCGGTGGAAATTTCGGACGCACCGGTCCCGTCCAGGTCCACGGCGACGCGGATCCGGGTTTCCTTGGTGTTGCGGACCACTTCGGCCTTGCGGCTCATCGGCTCAGTATCCCTTGGACGCGGCCAGGTCCTTCAACGAAACCTGCGGGCGCGGACCATAGTGCGAAATCACCTCGGCCGCCGCCAGCGACGCCAGCTGTCCGCATTGCTGCAGCGGACGGCTCCGCGAGAGGCCGAACATGAATCCGGCTGCGTATTGGTCGCCTGCGCCCGTCGTGTCCACGACTTTCTCGACCGGCTCGGCCTTTACGGTCAGCCGCTCGCCGTGTGACAGGATCACCGAGCCCTTGTCGCTGCGGGTCACCGCGGCCAGATCGCAGCGGGTGCGCAGCGCCTCGCACGCCTCATCGAAGCTGTCGGTCTCGAACAGCGCCAGCAGTTCGCTCTCATTGGCGAACAGCAGATCGACCTGGCTTTCAATGAAGCCCAACAGGCCGCCGCGATGCCGCTCCACCACGAAACTGTCGGACAGGGTGAGTGCAATCTTGCGCCCGGCGCCGTGGGCCAGGGCCGCGGCCTTGGCGAAGGCGCGCCGCGCCGCTTCGGCGTCAAACAGATAACCTTCCAGATAGACGATCTTGGAACCCTCGACCGTGTCGACCTCGACGTCGGTGTCGGTAAATTCCACAGAGGCGCCCAGGAAGGTGCACATGGTGCGTTGGGCATCGGGGGTGACATTGATCATCGAGACCGCCGTGGCGGGCCCGCCGACCAGCGGCGCGTTTTCGAACCGCGCGCCGATCTGGCGCATGTCGCGGGCAAAGGTGCGACCCAGTTCATCGTCGGCCACCTTGCCCATGAAGGCGCCCTTGCCGCCGAAACTGGCCAGACCCGCAATGGTGTTGGCCGCCGACCCGCCCGAGGCCTCCACCGCCTGCTGCATCCGCGAATAGAGCAGGGCGCTGCGGGCCGGATCCACCAGCATCATCGCGCCCTTGGTCAGCTCATTCTCGGCAAGCCAGGCGTCGGTCGCCGGGGCGATCACATCGACAATGGCGTTGCCGATGGCGGCGACGTCGTAAAGGTCAGGCATGGGTGGGCTCTCGTGGCGGTTCAGGCCGCGCGGATTACAGGGAAAGGGTTAAGGAGGCTAGGACAGCGTTCCAAGGCCATCAGGGCGCAATTCCCGGTGCGGCCTGAATTTACATCGATCCTGTCTGCCGTTTCCACGGAAACTGCACCCGGGTCTGACAGAGAACGGGGCGTGATTGGGTTTTGGGGGTTTCATGTCCGTATTCGACCTGGTCCTGCTGTCCGCCATTCTGATGGTCTCCCTCTGGTGGATTGCAGCGCCGACGCTCGCCACAGGCCGGCGCTTATTCTTGAGTTTGGCGCTGGCGGTCGGATGCCTGGCTCAGCTTTACGTTGAGGGCTTCTACTGGCAGTTCCTGCCGGCCTATCTGTCGCTGATGATCTCGGCGTGTCCGCCCATCGGCAGGGGCGTGCTGCTGCGACGTTTTGGGATGGTGTTCGGGACCGGCCTCCTGTTCTCCACCATGGCGACGTGGGTCCTCCTGCCCGTCCCCCGGCTGCCCGATCCGGGTGGACCGTTCGGGGTTGGCAGCGAGACCTTCCGCTGGGTCGATCCAGCGCGTCTTGAGATCGCCACGGAAGACGCGTCTGATCATCGCAATGTCGTCGTCCAGGCCTGGTATCCCGTGGCACCGGGAACGACGGGTCCTCGCCCCGACTATATGGATGGCCTCAACCAACTCCCGGAATCGATTGCCGGCATTCCCTCATTCATCTTCCGTCACTTTGATCGTGTGGATACGCATGCCGCGGTCGGAGCGCCGATCTCAAATGAAAATGCACGGTGGCCGGTCGTCATCTTTTCTCCGGGATATGGCGCGCCGCGCGCCTTCTACAACGGCCTCGTCACCCGGCTCGCCAGTCAGGGCTTTGTGGTCCTGGCGCTGGATCACCCCTATGAGGCCGCCGTCACGAAGCTTGCCGATGGTCGGGTGGTCGGATTTCAACAGCGTCTGGGGCGATCCGATGCGAAGCGGGCGCATTACATGGACGATCAGGCAGAGGTGCGGGTCGCAGACCTGATCTTTGCGCTTGACCAGATCGCCGGGCCCGATGGCCTGGGTCCCATGCTTTCAAATCATCTGGAGGTGCGGCGTGTCGCGACGATGGGACATTCGTTTGGTGGCGCGACGGCCGTGTTGGCCATGGATCGGGACCCGCGTATCCAGGCGGCCGTTGACGTGGACGGCTATCTCTGGGGCGCATATTCAGGCCAACGGCTGCGGGGCCCCGTCTTGATGTTGGAGAGTGATCACAAGGATTCGCCCAACAGCCGGGCCTTTGTCGCGCGCACGCTTGCGATCCTGGACCGGAAGCAGCAGAGCGGATTTCGCTATAGGATCCAGGGAACCCATCATTTCAGCTTCACCGACCCGCCATTGTTTTTCAGTCCCCCGGGTCAGCTTGTGCTGTCCAGGGTCCTGGGCGCCACCCGGAGCGCAACCGAAACGCAGGCGATCACGGCCGACATGATCTTAAGCTTCCTGCGCGGGTCGCTGTTGGGGCAGCCGCAGGACCTTCAGACAGTCGCGGCGCGGCAGGAGGCGCTTGTCGGAGGTCCAATTGGGACCGTCGTGCAAGGTCCAAACGTCGAATAGCCCCGCCAGAGTGCAAATGAAGGCCGGTGAACTGTCCTATCCGCCCCAACCGCCTTCACCGGCGCAACCGCCTGCCATCCGCCCGCCGAAACCACCCCGGGAGAGCGCCTGGCTACTGCAGAGTATCCGTTCTGGACCCCGGCGATAGTCGGGCTCGCCAAAACTTCGCTGGCTGATGCGCAGGTGGCCGGTCGGATAATCCGTCCAGAGGCGACCGCCGCCGGCTGTGTAATAACTACCATTGCGCCAATCTCTGAAGAGTGCCCTGCCGCCCCAGCCGCCAGGCCAGGCCCGGCCTACGACGAACCCCATCAGCAGCGGTCCCCAGACTTTGTCGTGACCGCTAAAGGACGACGGGGGTGTGCATTGCCCCTCGCCATAGATGGCTTCACAACTCGACTGATCGGGCCACGTAGACGCCCTACTGTCATCAGCGATGGCGTTGCGCGCCGCGACTTCGCATGCACTGTCTGGCACATCGTCCTTGTCCAGGCACAATGGCAGGGATGCGTAGACGTAGGCTTTTGTTGCACTGGGACCATCGTTGGGAGCGTTCGCGCCAGGGTCGCTGGTGTTGCAGGCGCAGAGCGATACGCCGCCCACAGTCATCAAGCTGGTGAGCACAAGTTTTCGGGTGCGCTTCAACGTGTTCCCCGCCGCAGCCCTGGCGTATCAGGTTGGCCGTCCAAGGGGTCGATCAGCCCCCCCAACTCCCACCGCTGTGGCTCCGGCTCGACATCCGTCCACCGAACCCGCCGCGCGAGATCACCGATGAGCGGGTCTGCATGCGCTCCGGAGGTCTGAACGTGTCTGGCGCGTCGAAGCTGCGCGAGCCGATGCGTGTGCGGCCGGTGGAGTAGTCGGTCATCAGCGGGCCGCCGCCGCGGCTGTAATAGCCACCACTGCGCCAGTCGCGATAAAGGCCGCCGCCGCCCCAGCCGCCGTCCAGCATGCGGCCGACCACAAAGCCGGTGACCAGCGGCCCCCAGAAAGAGCCGTTACCGGCCGAACTGCGCGGCACACACTGGCCGGGGCCGTAGACGTCCTCACAGGTCTTGTTGTCGGCATATTTGGCTTCGGAGGCCTCTTCGTCTCTGGCCTTCTTCATGCCGGTGTCGCAGGCGTCGTCCGGCACGTCGTTCTTGTCCTTGCACTCCTGCAGGGACTGATAGGTGTAGGCGTCGACCGTTTTGCCCTGGTCGGCGATGGTGACGTTGGGCTGGTCGCCGCAGGCGGTCAGTGAGACACCGCCGATAGCCATCAGGCCGGTGAGTGCGAGTGTGCGCGAGCGCTTCATGGTCGTTACGCCGTCATGCAGGCGGCGTTCAGGATGCCGACTGCGATGGAGATCATCATCAGATAGAGCGCCGTGGACATTTCGCCACGCTCGATGCGAGCCGAGACGTCCGGCAGGGCGATCCGGCGCACCAGCCAGAAGGTGCTGATCTGGATGACCACGGCCAGCAGCGCCCAGGCCACGAACTCGGGCAGGGAGTGGGTCTGGGTCAGCGCCGAGGCCAAGGGGATCACATAGCCGATCAGGGCACCGCCCAGGGCGACCGCGGCAGCCGAATTTCCGGCGCGGATCAGTGCGCCCTCGTCATGGGGCGTGATCCAGCGATAGATCGCCTTGAAGATCAGGGCGAAACCGCCGGCGGCGAGGAAGGCGAGCGCGAAGTTCAGGGCGCCGGTGCCGAATGCTACGGGATCAAGGATCATGCTTCGAATTCTCCAACGTTCAGCGGAATGCCGATCATGACCTCGTGGGTCAGGTCGCCGCCCTGGGGTTCCATTTCGATCGCGAGCAGAAGTTCGCGACCTTCGCCCGGCAGGTCCCGGGCAAACAGCATCGAGGTCTGATAGATCCTGCGGGCATCCACGCCGGCGCGGTCATCATAGACGTTTTCCCAGAAATTGACCGGGTCCTGTCGTTCGTCCGTGTCGCCGAACCAGAAGCGGCGATACTCGGGCAGATCGTCGGCCTCGAAGGTCCGCGCGCGCAGCCTGTCGGCCCAGCGGCGCTTGGCGGCGGCGTCCGGCGGATAGGCTGAGGCCCAAGGCGTAAACAGAGTGAAGTCGTCCGCCCCCTGGCCCTCCGGGTCCGGGCTGACCATCTGCAGCATCACATCGTCGTTCGTATAGAACCGGTGGACGTAGCCGTCCGCGCCCAGATCGATACGGCCCTGGGCCACGATCTCAAGCGTGTTGGTCTCGAGGCGGAACTTCGCGGCTGAGCCCAGCCGACGCCAGGCCAAGGGATCCAGTCGCACGCTGCGACCGATGGTGATGTTGCGCACGACCGGCAGCTCTGACGCCTGTTCCGCGTCGCCCCGACCCTTGCCAAACAGACCCTTCCCAAACAGACCCCGGAAGACCACGTCATTCATCCTTCTTGAAACCCGATCATAGTCGCATCTTGCGTGGTGTCAAATGTACGCGTATGTATACGCGAACAAATGCGAAAGCCTAAGGACAAGGCGGCGGGCCTGAGCCCCGCGGAGCGGACCCGGCTATGGCGCGATGAGCGCCAGCGTCTCGGGCTCGTGAAGCTGGAACTCTGGATTCCCCCCGGCGCCAAGTCCGATATTCAGGCTGCCGCACGCTCTATCATCACAGCGTCCAGCCGCGGACCGGCGCTGGGAGACCCGAACCCTCCGCGAGGATCGTACCAGATGGACCATGTCATCGACACCGATTGGTCGGTGAAGTCACTTGCCGATGCGCTGAGTGACTCAAAACTGCTGCGCGACGGCGAAATGACCGCGCGGGTGCTGGAGGGGTCCGATCCCGTCCTGCAGATCACCATGAACGAGTTCGGCGACCTGCCGATCTACCTCAGCGTGGGGATGGAGCAGATCGTCGTCTCAGCCCTGATGTGGCCGGTGGACGAACAGGAGAATCCGGCGGCATTCAACGTGTTCCTGTTGAAGGCGCAAAAACTGGTGCCGCTGTCGAACTTCGGCATCACCACGGTGTCGGGCCGCGACTACTATGAAATCTTCGGCGAGCTGTCTTGCAAGACCACCCTGCAGACGGTGGTGATCGAACTGCGCATGCTGGCCGAAAACGCCATTCGCGCGGCCGACGAACTGCGTCAGAACTTTGCGTCCGCGTCTTAAGAGGGGTCCCAGATGTCCATCTTCACGAAACTGATCACCCTGTTCCGCGGCACCGCCCATGAGGCCGGAGCCGCCGTCGTCGACGCGAACGCGCTGCGCATCCTGGACCAGGAGATCCGTGATGCGGACACAGCCCTGGGTCGGGCCCGCGACGACCTGGCCACGCTCGTGGCCAAGCGCCGCATGATCGAGAAAGAGCTGAAAAACCTGAGCGATCAGGCCAGCCGCTACGAGAGTTCGGCCCGCGCCGCCCTGTCCAAGGGCGACGAGGCGCTGGCCATGGAAGTCGCCCAGCGCATCTCGGAGCTGGAGACCGACGTCGCTACCAAGTCGCCGCAACTGGCCGAGATGCAGGCCGCCGAAGAGCGGATGCACAAGATCATCGCCACCACGCAGCAACGGGTGGAAAATCTGCGCCGCGAGATCGACGTCGTGAAAGTCAACGACAGCGTCCAGCGGGCGCAGGCCGCGGTGGCCTCTCAGGGGGCCGGCGCGTCGGCCCGGCTGGGCTCGGCCGCCGACAGCCTCAAGCGCATCAAGGAGCGGCAGGCGATCGCCGACGAGAAGTTCAAGGCGGCCGGAGAGCTGGAAGATCGCCGCACCGGCGCCGATCTCGACGCCAAGCTGCAGGCCGCCGGTATTCTTCCCGGCCATTCCTCGGCCAGCGATGTGCTGGCGCGGCTGAAGGCCCCCGCCGCCGAGCCGATGCCGATGCTGGAAGCTCCCCACCTGCGCATCGAGGCCCAGCCGGTCAAGCGGACCGAGGAGTCCTGACCACCCAAATTTATGCTCGTCATCGCCCGGCTTGTCCGGGCGACCCAAGATCACCGAGCCTGAACAGTTCGCGATGGCCCTGCCGCTGAACCCCCCGAACGCGGAGATCATGGGTGGCCCGGATAAACCGGGCCATGACGGAAATTGGGGGTATGCTTGGGATCCCGGCACACCATGAAACGCATCAAAACTCTCGAGCGCCCCGGCTGGGATGAAAAGGCCGAGGCGCTCGGCTTCACCTGGCGCCACCTCGACGGAGCCCGCTACTGGGATGAACGCGCCTACTACCAGTTCACCCTCGCCGAGATCGAAGACGGCATTGAGGAACCCGCCCGGACGCTGCACGCGCTTTGCCTGGATCTGGTTGATGAGGTGGCGGGTAGCGAAGCCCTGATGGCCAAACTGGCGATTCCGGAGGCGTCACGCGATGACGTCGCCAACAGCTGGAAAGCCAGGGCCCCGTCGCTGTACGGCCGGTTTGACTTTGCCTTCGACGGCGCCGGCCCTGCCAAGCTGTTCGAGTACAATGCCGACACGCCGACCAGCATTTATGAGACCGGCACCTTCCAGTGGGTCTGGCTGGAGGACATGATCGCCGCCGGGCGGCTGCCCGCCGACGCCGACCAGTTCAACAGCCTGCACGAAAAGCTGCAGGCCCGGTTCAAGGCGATCTTTCCGGGCGGAGGCTTTGTCCATTTCGCCAGTGACGAAGACACGATCGAGGATCGCCAGACGGTCAAGTACCTGGAGGATATCGCCACCCAGGCCGGGATCGAACCCAGGTTCGTTCCGATCGACAAGATCGGTCTCGACGCGGACGGCCGATTTGTGGACCAGGACAATTTCCTGATCGAGGCGCTGTTCAAACTCTATCCCTGGGAAGAGATGTTCCGCGAGGATTATGCAGCCAGCATCGGGGGTTCAAAGACCCGGTTCCTGGAACCGGCCTGGAAGGCGATCCTCTCCAACAAAGGCCTTCTGCCGCTGTTGTGGGAACGCAACGCCGGTCATCCCAACCTGCTGCCGGCCTATTTCGAGGATGACGCTCGCGTGGCCGACCTGGGCAACTCCTATGTGCGCAAGCCGCTGTTCTCCCGTGAAGGCGCCAATATCGAACTGGTCGCCAAGGGCCGCCGCGCCAAGGTGCTGGATCAGGGCTATGGCGAGGAAGGCCATATCCGCCAGGCGTTACATCCCATGACCCGCTTCGATGGAAACTACCCGATCATCGGGGCCTGGATTGTCGGCGATGAACCGGCCGGCGTGGGCATTCGCGAAGATCGCAGCCGGGTGACCAAGAACCTGTCCCGGTTCGTGCCCCACGTGATCCTGGATTAGGTGAACGACGCCCGCGACGGGCACAGATCGGACACCGGACAGTCCTCGCACCTCGGCCGCCGCGCCACGCACACATAGCGGCCGTGCAGGATCAGCCAGTGGTGCGCCCGCACCAGCGCGACCTCGGGCACCACCGCCATCAGCTCGGCCTCGACCTTGTCGGGGGTCTTGCCGCTGGCCAGTCCCAGACGGTGGGCCACACGGAACACATGGGTGTCGACGGCGATGGCTGGCTCGATGCGCAGTTCGTTCAGCACGACAGACGCGGTCTTGCGGCCGACGCCGGGCAGGGCTTGCAGGCTGTCGCGATCCAGCGGCACCTCGCCGCCGTGTTGCGCGATCAGGATCTCGGCCATCCGGATCACGTTTCTGGCCTTGGTGTTGAAGAGGCCGATGGAGGCGATGAACGTCTTCAGACCCGCCTCGCCGAGGTCCAGCATCTTTTGCGGCGTGTCGGCCACCTTGAAGAGCTTATCCGTGGCCTTGTTGACCGAGACATCGGTCGCCTGCGCCGACAGGGCGACGGCCACCACCAGCTCATAGGGGCTGGCGTAGCTGAGCTCGGTGCGCGGATCGCTCTCCTGAGCCTCAAAGCGTTCAAACAGCTCGCCGATGCGGGCCTGTTCGGCGGGTTTCAGCCGACGTTTGACCTCGGGTGTCTTGGCCATCGCGACTAGAGCCTTTCCGGATCAGATGGGATCATCTGATCCGGATAAAAAGGCTCGCTCTTCATATGTTTAGAGCATGACGGGCGCTTCAACCGGTATCCACTTGAAGCTGTCATGCTCTAGGCGGCTTCGAACTGCAGGGAGGCCAGGCGCGCGTAGAGCCCGTTCCGGGCTACGAGATCGTTGTGGGTTCCGGTCTCCACGACGCGTCCGCCATCCATGACGACGATCCGGTCGGCCTTGAGAACCGTGGCCAGCCGATGGGCGATGACCAGGGTAGTGTGGTCCTTCATGGCCGCATCGAGGGCGCGCTGGACCAGCTGTTCGTTCTCCGCATCCAGAGCGCTGGTGGCCTCGTCGAGCAACAGGATCGGGGCGTTGCGGACCAGGGCACGGGCGATGGCCAGGCGTTGACGCTGACCACCGGAGAGCGTGCGGGCCTTCTCGCCGATCGAGGTGTTGAGCCCTTCCGGCAAGGCGGCCAGGAACGCCTCGGCCTGGGCGGCGCGCACCACAGCGCGGACCTCCTCCTCGGTCGCGGTCTCGCGGCCGTAGCGGATGTTGTCGAGCGCGGAGCCGGAGAACATCGGGCTTTCCTGCGCCACCAACGCCAGGCGCGCGCGAACCTCGGCGGGTTCAGCCTCGCGCAGGTCGACGCCGTCGATCAGCACGCGGCCGGCCTGGGGATCATAGAACCGCAGCAACAGGCGAAAGACCGTGCTCTTGCCCGCGCCCGACGGGCCGACCAGGGCCACCCGCTCGCCCGGCCTGATGGTGAGCGAGAAGTCCTTCAGCGCCTGCAGATCGGGGCGACCCGGATACGCGAAGGTGACGTTCTCGAAGGCCACCTCGCCGCGCGCCGGAACCGGCAGGGCTGTCGGGTGGGCCGGCGGCGCAATGCCCGGGCGCGCGTCCAGCAGCTCGCCCACCCGCTCCATGGCGCCGGCGGCCTTCTGCACCTCGCCCCAGGTCTCACCCAGCGCGCCGACCGAGGCGGCGGCCATCACCGACAGGAAGGCAAACTGGAACAGCGCGCCCCAGCTGATCTCACCACGCAGGCCCGCATGCACGCCCAGCCAGAAGACGCCGACGATCCCGCCGAACACCAGCACGATCACGGCGGCGGTCATCATCGCCCGTGTGGTGATCCGACGCAGCTGCGCCTGGAACGCCTGTTCCACCGCAGCGCCAAATCGTGTCGCGGCAGCGCCCTCGCGGCCAAACGCCTGAACAGTTTCCAGGGCGTCGAGGCTTTCACCGGCGGCCCCGATGGCGTCAGCAAAACGATCCTGCGCCGAGGCGGTCAGCTTGCGCACCCGGCGACCGAACAGGAACAGCGGCGCGATCACGAACGGAAAGGTCAGCAGCACCAGCCCGGTCAGCTTGGCGCTGACGAACACCAGCAGGATCAGCGCGCCGATCAGGGTCAGCAGATTGCGCGCTGCCACGGAAACGGAGGTCGCCACCAGGCTCTCGACAATGGCGATGTCGGTGGTCAGCCGCGACAGCACCTCGCCGGTGCGGGTCTTCAGAAAATAGGACGGATCCAGGGTCAGGATGTGCGCGTAGGTGGCCTTGCGCAGGTCGGCCACAATCCGCTCGCCAACCTTGGTGACGAAGAAAAAGCGCATGGCCGTGGCGCCCGCCAGACCGACGGCGACCGCGCCAAGGATCAGGAACTTCTGATCGACCGTGGCCGGGTCGAGCCCCTTGTCTGTCAGATGATCCACCACCAGTCGGATCGCGCCGGACAGGCCCAGCGTGGCCGTCGTCGAGAGCACCAGAAATAGCCCAGCCAGCGAGGCGTCGCCCCAGTGCGCCCGGGCGAACGGCGCGAGCCGACGCAGGGCACCGACGTTGCGGCTCTTCTCGCGCCGCCCAGCCGCTTCGGACAGATTCTGCGCCAGGGCCTGGCCCGTACTGGGGCGTCCCGGCGCTGAAACGTCGAGTCCGGGTTCGCTCATCGGTGTCGTACCTTGCATTCGACCGAACGTTTCTCTATACGCGCGGCTTCCTTCGAGCCGCCCACTTTGGCGCTCGTTCCAATTTGGCTGCACCTTTACGTCAGGCGCCCGTTCGATGAAACAAGACACGCACCCCGACTATCACTTCATCAATGTGGTGATGACTGATGGCACCACCTATCAGACGCGCTCGACCTACGGGAAGCCGGGCGACACGCTGAACCTGGATATAGATCCCAAGACGCATCCGGCCTGGACCGGCGGCGGCCACCACCTGCTGGACCGCGCCGGCCGCGTGTCGCGCTTCAACGCCAAGTTCGGCGCCTTCACCCGCAAGTGAGCCGGCGTCAGCCGGACTCATCCCGGCGAACGCCGGGATCCAGGGAAACAATCGACAGAATCTCGAACGCCGCGGGGGCAACCTTCGCGGCGTTTTGCTGTTCCCCGTCACTCGGGCTGCGGGAAGTTTTCTGCCGAGTCAGCAGAGAGTTTTCCCGCCGCAGTAGCCTTTCTCCTCACCCATCGGGGGCTATCGGATTCACACATCGTCGAA
>JANNFM010000277.1:0-5892 GCA_031379795.1 Alphaproteobacteria bacterium | reverse complement strand
TGGAACTCGCGCTGCTCAAGTCATCTTGGCCGGCGGTCAATCGAACACCGCACCTCACAGGTCGTACATATGGACGCAAGCATACGATCCTGCCCCTCTCAAACGCCTTGCAATCGGGGGCCGTCCACATATGGGTCCCGGTATTCACCGGGATGAGCGGCTTTAGGCTTTGGTATGCGCAGCCAGGATATCGTTCTAACGCTTCGGCGTGACCATCTTCAGGAATAGACTGCCGAGCGTCTCTGGCAGGTCCGCAAGGCGCGAATCCGTCAGGTTCGTCTGAATGGCCAGCACCACCTTCTGCTTGGGATACATCAGGATGATCGAGTTCCCGCCCACCGAACTGCCCGTGTGCCGGATCGTGGGAACGCCATCATGGTCGGCACCGATATCCCAGTTCATGCCGTAGCCAGTTTCCTTGCCGTCAGCGGTCTTCTGCGAGGTGAACAGCTGGCGCAGGGTATCCGCCTTCAGGAAACCCGGTTGCAGGTGGGCAGTCCCGAACGTCACCAGATCGTCCGGCGTGGTGATGTAGCCGCCGGAGGGGAACTTGTTGCTGTTGTCGGTGAACGGCGCGTTCAGCAGCACCCCGCGCTCGCCATTCCCCCGTGACGTCTTGCGGATGCGATAGGTGGCCTGGCCGCCGGTGCGCTCGTAATAGCGTGTGCGGCCGGGGATGATATCCTCGACACGATCCGGCGACGTCGAGGTCATGCCCAGCGGGCTGAACACCAGGGTCTGGACCAGTTCCAGAAATGGCTTGCCGCCCGCCGCCTGGGTCATGGCACCCTGCAGGTTGGTGCCGTTGCTGGAGTAGTTATAGATTTCGCCCGGCACGCCCACGAGCGGGTCGTTCTTGAAGACGTCCAGGGTCTCGAGCACGTTGGAATAGGGGCGCGTGTTGAAGAACTCCGAGCCATCAGGAGGATAGTGCCGGAACCCGCCAAGGTGCCCCGCCAGCATCCGGAAGGTGATCGGATGGCCCTTGTCCGGGAAGTCCGGGATCAAAGCCTGGACCCGGGTGTCGAAGTCCAGCCTGCCCTGATCATGCAGCACGGCGGCGGCGGCCATGCTCATGGGCTTGGCGGTGGAGCCCGAGCGGAACCGGGTGGACGGCGTTACCGGCACGCCCTGTTCGACGTCAGCAAATCCGAAACCCTCGGACCAGGCCCGGACCCCGTTGATCGACACCGAAACAGACAGGCCCGGCACACCGCGCCTGGTCATGTAGTCGGTGATGGCCGTCCGCGCGGCGGCGATGGCGGCGGCATGGGTCGATGCAGGTTGGACCGCAGAATAGGGTTGTGCGGTCTGGGCAGTTGCTATGAGCGGCGACAGGGCCAGCGCAGCACCGAGCGCCAAAGCTCGGGAAATCGAGACCATGGCAGAGTTCTTTCCTGTTGCGGCGTCATCCACCGTTCTTGCGGGTCCAGCGGCCGAACAGATCGGCCCACGCCGAGCCCGACGTGTCTTTCGGCAGGCCAAGGCCGAACCCGTGTCCGCCGGTTGCGACCAGATGGGCTTCCACCGGACGCTTCACGGCGCGGCAGGCGGTGATCCAGTCCAGGCTGTGCTCCATAGGCACCAGCGGATCGTCGAAGGCGTGGACCAGGAATGAGGGCGGTGCGTCGGCGGTCAGGCGCTGGACCGGCGAACGAGCCACAAGGATCGGATCCGGCAAGCCTGGCATCAGCATCCCCGACATCCGGCGGTCACCCGTGGGCGAAATCAGGCTGGTGACCGGATAGACCAGTCCCGCAAACGCCGGTTTCGCTGACAGCTGATCGGCGGCGTCCACCTGCGCATAGAGGTTGTCGGCGTGCGACACCACCAGGTCACTGGCCAGATGTCCGCCCGCAGAAAAGCCCAGGACGCCCAGCCGTGCGGAATCAATCCGGAAGTCCGTGGCGCGGGCGCGGATGAACCGCATCGCGCGCTGGGCGTCCTGGATCGCCACCAGATGCGGCGTCCCCCAGCCCTCGCGCGGCAGCCGATAGACCAGCACGAACACGGTCGTCCCCAGCGCGTTGAAATGCTGGGCCACGGCCAGTCCCTCGTTCTGGACCGAGACGAAACCGTAGCCGCCGCCGGGGATCGACATCAGCGACGAGCCATCCGGAAATGCGGGCCGGAACACGTGCAGTTCGGCATAGGCGATGCCGCGAATCCATAGCTGCCGCCGGCCCGAGCGTCCGTTCATCGTCGGGTTAGGCGTCGGCAGGGTCGCCAGCGCGCCGGGCTGCTTGCCGGGCCAGATCCGGTAGACCTCTCGCGACGGCCAGGCCGGCGCATCGGGATCACCGGCCGCCGGGGTCGGCGCCGGCGGCGCGACCGGCGCCTGGGCCGACGCCGCCTGAGCCGCCAGCATCCCACCGGTCAGGCCGGCCGCCAGCATCGCGCGTCTGTCGAGGTCCATCGTGCCGCTCCTATCGTCCGTGGCTAAGGCTGGCCGCGGCGACGGGCGCCTTGGCGGCTTCGGCCAGCAGATAGGCCCGAAGGTCCTCGGCGCTGACCTCATCGAAGAAGCGTCGGAACGGCGCCATGCCGTGCGGCTTCTTGGCGCCGTCCAGCACGATGGCCTTGAAGCCCATCGGCTCCAGGATCACCGGTGACCGCGCCAGCACCGGCAGGTAGCCGCCGGCGTTGTGGCAGGTCACGCAGAACTGGGCGCTAAGGCCTTCGCCCTTGGCCACGCTGCCCTTGGAGGGCGTCGCGGCTTTCAGGTCCAGCGGCGGCTGGGGCATCGGCGTCGGGAACGGCTTGGGCTGGGCCTTGCCGTCCAGCTTGAACACCAGCAGGCGGCCTTTCCGGCGGGGTTCCTCGCCGCCCATGCCGCCGGCGCCGCCGAAGCCCACCATCAGCGCCACATACTGTTCGCCGTCGATGGCGTAGGTCGAAGACGCCGCAATCGCGCCCGCGCCGACGTCGTATTTCCACAGCGCCTTGCCGGTCGCCGCGTCGAAGGCCATGAAATTATGCCCAGCGGCGTGGAATACCAGACCGCCGGCGGTCGCCAGGACGCCGCTGCGCCAGGGCTCGGCGAAGGCCGCTTTCCAGCGCGCCTTCTTCGCCACTGGATCCCAGGCAATGAGTTCGCCAACGGGCGTCGGCGTCACCTTGGTCGGCGACAGGGTCCCCCGGCCCAGGCCCAGGTTCCAGGCACCCTGCACAAAGCTGAATTCCTTGGGGTCAGCGTAACTCATGTAGAGGGTCTGGGCGGGAATATAGACCAGACCCTCGTTTGGATTGAAGGCCATCGGCTGCCAGTTGTGGCCGCCCAGCGCGCCGGGTGTCTGGGTCTGGACGGTGCCGTCCTCATAGCGCGCACCGGGGGCTTCGACAGGCCGACCGGTGGCCATGTCGACGTGGGTGGCCCAGGTCACGGGGACGAACTTCTCGGCCGAGACCAGCTTGCCGCTGGCCGCATCCAGCACATAGAAGAAGCCGTTCTTGTTGGCCTGCATCACCACCCGTTGTGTCTTGCCCGCGATGGGCAGGTCGGCGACCATCAGGTGCTGGACGGCGTCGAAATCCCAGTCGTCGCGGGGCGTGGTCTGGTAGTGCCAGACGTATTCGCCGGTGTCCGGCCGCAGTGCCACGATGGAGGCGGCGAACAGGTTGTCGCCCTTGCCGCCCGTGCGGATCTTGCCATTCCAGGGTCCGGCATTGCCGGTGCCGACAAAGATCAGGTCGGATTTCACATCATAGGTGACCGCGTCCCACGGCGTGGCTCCGCCGCCGCCCTGTTTCCAGGCCCCGTCGTTCCAGGTCTTGTAGGCGAAGTCCTTCATGGCCTTGTCCGAGACCGCGCCATCGGGCGCGCCGGTCGGGTTGGGCGTCATGTGAAAGCGCCAGTCCAGCTTGCCGGTTTCGGCGTCGTAGGCAGAGAGATAGCCGCGTACGGGATACTCCGCCCCGCCATTGCCGATCAGGATCTTGCCCTTCACGGCTCGGGGCGCAGCGGTAATGGTATAGGGCTGTTTGGGATCGGTGGTCTGGATCGACCAGACCACCTTACCGGTCTTGGCGTCCAGCGCGATCAGGCGACCGTCCAGCGCTCCGACATAGACTTTACCCTTCCAAAGGGCGACGCCGCGGTTGACCACGTCGCAACAGGCGTCGAAGCCCTTCTCGCCGGGCCCTTGCGGGTCATAGGCCCAGAGCTGTTTGCCGGTTTTGGCGTCGAAGGCGAAGACCTTGGACCAGGTGGTTGTGGTGTAGAGCACGCCGTCGGCGACCAGCGGTGTCGCCTCCTGGCCGCGATCGGTGTCGAAGTCGGCGCTCCAGGCCACGCCCAGACGGCTCACGGTCTCCTTGTTCACGAGATCCAGCGGGCTGAATCGCTGTTCGTCATAGGTGCGGCCATAGGTCAGCCACTCTTCAGCCGCCGCCGCCTCGATCCGCTTGGCGTCCACGCCCGGCTTGCCGCACGAGGCGAGACCCAAGGCGATGCAAACCACCGCCGCCCACTGCAACATGCGAGTCATAGACGCTTCCCCAAAAGCCTTTTGGGCACTGTTGCAGAGGATTGGCGGTCGCGCGAGCCCCGACGGCGGGATATTGCGGCAGAGATGACCTGACGTCGTTCCTCGGCCTGAATCACACCTCTATGATTGACGGCCTCGGCATGGCCGGCGCGGTGATCCGGCGCGGGCGCTCGCGCGCGGCCTGATCACCAACTCCTGCAAGACAGCGCCGCCGCTCGCAGGATCGGCTGCGGGTCTGTATCTGGACGTGTGCCGACGCCTTGGGCGTGTCGCCCAACCCAAACGAAAAAGGGGCCGCCCGAGGGCGACCCCTTCATCTTGGTCCGGCGTGAGACGTTACTCTGCCGCAGGCTTGGGCGCGTAGCCGAGGACGGCCTTGGTTTCCAGGAATTCGTGGAAGCCGAAGTCGCCCCATTCGCGGCCGTTGCCGCTCATCTTGTAGCCGCCGAAGGGGGCCATCATGTCGCCGCCGCCGCCGTTGATCGAGACCTGACCGGCGCGCAGCTTCGAAGCCACCTTGCGGGCGGCGTCGAGGTCAGCGCCCTGGACGTAAGCCGCCAGGCCGTACTCGGTGTCGTTGCCGACCGCGATGGCCTCATCGACCGTGTCGTAACCCAGGATCGAGAGCACCGGGCCGAAGATTTCTTCCTTGGCCACCGTCATCGTGTTGGTGACATTGGCGAACACGGTGGGCTGGACGTAGTAGCCCTTGTCCAGGCCTTCCGGACGACCCACGCCGCCGATCACCAGGGTCGCGCCCTCGTCGATGCCGGCCTGGATCAGCTTCTGGATCTTGTCGAACTGCACGCGCGAGACCACCGGGCCCAGCTGGCTGTTGCCGTTGGGATCACCGACGGTGATGGTTTCCGCCGCCGCCTTGGCCACGGCGATCGCCTCGGCCATGCGCTTTGCCGGCACCAGCATGCGGGTCGGCGCGTTACAGGACTGGCCCGAGTTGGTCATCATGGTGGCCACGCCACGGCCCACGCCTTTTGCAAAGGCGTCGTCATCGAGGACGATGTTGGGGCTCTTGCCGCCCAGTTCCTGGGCCACGCGCTTGACGGTCGGGGCGGCGTTCCTGGCCACCTCGATACCGGCGCGGGTGGAGCCGGTGAAGGAGACCATGTCGACGTCCGGGTGGCTGGACATGGGCACGCCCACGCCGACGCCGTCGCCGTGGATCATGTTGAACACGCCGGGGGGCACGCCGGCGGCATGCATGATCTCTGCGAAGATCTGGCCCGAGAACGGGGCCACTTCCGACGGCTTCAGGATCATGGTGCAGCCCGTCGCGATGGCCGGGGCCACCTTGCAGACGATCTGGTTCAGCGGCCAGTTCCAGGGGGTGATGAAGCTGCAGACGCCGATCGGCTCTTTCACAATCAGGGTCGGGCCGCGGTCTTCC
>JANNFM010000180.1:0-8620 GCA_031379795.1 Alphaproteobacteria bacterium | reverse complement strand
GCGATTCAAACACTTGTTCGGACTCGTTGTCGGGCGTATGCTGTCTTCGCCGTCGGACGTTCCGGCGGTCTACGTTCTCAGGGCGGGGTGAAACTCCCCACCGGCGGTAATGCTCTCCAACGCCTCGGTGAAGGAGGGACGAGCCCGCGGGCGCTCTGTCTGGCTCCTCGGAGCTTTGCAGGGGACGAGCAGAGCCGGTGTGATCCCGGCGCCGACGGTTAGAGTCCGGTTATGAGAACGGTCGAATGCCAAGGGCGGGGTTCCGTCTGCGTGCGTCCGGCCTGCCCCTGAGTCGTGGTCCTTTGAACCCGGTCAGGGAGAAGACCATGACCCACACTGCTGTTCTGCAAGAGTATCCCACCGCCACGGGCGCCTTCCGCGCCACGCGGATCGCCTTTGTGCACTCGCTCTGGCACGAGGAAATTGTCCGCGAAGCCTACGTCGGCTTCGCTGACGAAATGACCGCCCTGGGCTTTCCGCCCGAGGCCGTCGAACGTTTTGAAACGCCGGGTGCGTTCGAGATCCCGCTGCACGCCCAGACCCTGGCCCGTACCGGCCGCTACGCCGCCATCGTGGCGGCAGGTTTTGTGGTGGACGGCGGCATCTATCGCCACGAGTTCGTGGCCGAGACGGTGATCCGCGCCCTGATGCAGGTGCAACTCTCGACCGAGACGCCGGTGTTCTCGGTGGTGCTGACGCCACATCACTTCCATGAACATGAGGTCCACCGTCAGTTCTATCACGGCCATTTCCGCACCAAGGGGGCCGAGGCGGCGCGCGCCTGCAAGGGCACGCTGGAAAGCCTGGCCAAGTTGGCGGGGACGGCGTGATGGAAACCCTGCTGGAGGTTCCGGCGGGCTTTGAGCGGCACGACCGCCAGAGCCCGCTGACGGAGCCGTGGGAGCCGCTCTACCGGCGGATCTCGGGCGACACGGTGATCCTGGGGCTGCGGGCCGGCCCCGCCCACACCAACAGCCGCGGTTTCGTCCACGGCGGGCTGATCAGTGCGCTCGCCGACAACGCCATGGGCCTGTCCTGTTCGCGGACGCTGGGCGGCGACACCCGGCTGGTGACCGCCAACCTGACGGTCGACTTCCTGGGTGTGGCCAACATCGGCCAATGGCTGGAATTCGACACGGTGTTTGTGAAACCCGGCGGCACGCTATGCTTCACCCAGGCCTTCGTCACCGCCGACGGCCAGCTCTGTGCCCGGGCAAATGCGGTGTTCAAGACAGTTCGAAAGGTCGCCGCATGACCCACTACATCGTTGGCAACATCACGATCCACGATCTCGATCGCTATCGCCAGTACGAGGCCGGCTTCATGCCGATTCTTCAGAACCACGGTGGCAAGATCGTTGCGGTTTCAGATGCACCGACACCCCTTGAAGGCTCGTGGGGCAGCGGACGCCTGGTGATCCTGGCCTTTGACACCGCCGAGGCCGCCAAGGGCTGGATGACCTCGCCGGAATACCGGGAAATCGCCAAACACCGGCTGGCGGCCTCGGATGCGACCATCGTGATGGCGCAGGGGTTTGGCTAAAGGTCTGATGGCGCCGTCGCAACTCGCCAGGCGGTTTCGACGGCGCCGACGGCTGGCTCAGCGCCTCCAACTGTGTTCGAGTGGCACCGTGCAGGGGAATCCAAGCCAATGAGTTTTGAAGCTGACGTCGCGCGCCGGCGCTTTCTGGCGTTCCTGGCTGCAAGCCCGATGTTGGCTGCGCCGGCCGCCGCAGAGAACGGGCCCGCCCTGATCACCTCGGCCAGCCAGGCGTTGAACGTCTTCGAGCTGCAGGCCGTGGCGGCCAAGGCCATACCCCCCGCCCACTACGGATACCTGATGACCGGGGTGCTGGATGACAAGACGGTGGCGATCAACAGCCAGGCCTATAGTCGCTGGGGCCTGCGCGCGCGGCGGCTGGTGGATGTGTCGAGGGTCGATCTGAACTGCGCGATCCTCGGCGAGACCTGGGCGTCCCCGGTCATTCTGTCGCCGCTCGGCAGCCAGCGCGCGTTTCACCCCGACGGCGAACTGGCCAGCGCGCGCGCCGCGAGCCGGCGGTCGGCCCTGCAGGTGCTTTCAACCGTTTCATCCACCAGCATCGAGGATGTGATCAAGGCCCGGGGCGGCCCGGTCTGGTATCAGGTCTATCCGACCAACGATTTTGACGTGACGAAGGCGATCGTCCGGCGCGCCGACGTTGCCGGTGCCAGTGCGATCGTGCTGACGCTGGATCTGCTGGCGGGCGGCATGCGCCGCGAAACGATGCAACGCCTGGCGCGGGAAGACACCCGCGAATGTTCGGCCTGCCACGGTCCAGCCGAGCTGCGCGCCCGACAGTTCACAACCCGGCCCATGTTTCAGGGCCTGGATATGAGCAGGGCCATCGGCGCCAACAATCCGACCCTGACCTGGGACTACATCGCGCGCATTCGCGATGTGACGAAGAAGCCGGTGCTGGTGAAGGGCATCATGACCGGTGAAGACGCCGCCCTCGCTCTTCGCAATGGCGCCCAGGGCATCGTCGTCTCAAACCACGGTGGCCGGTCTGAAGACAGCTTCATCCCGACCCTGGATGTCCTCGGCGAGGTTTCCCGCGCCGTAAGAGGCAAGGCGCCGATCATCGTCGACGGCGGTATTCGCCGCGGTTCAGATGTCTTCAAGGCGCTGGCGCTGGGCGCCGATGCCGTCGGGATCGGACGGCCCTACATCTGGGGGCTCGGCGCCTTCGGCCAGGACGGCGTCGAAACCGCCATGCGACTGATCGATGAGGAGCTTCGCCAGACGATGCAGCAGGCCGGCGTCACCCGTCTGGCCGACATTCGTGCGACCAGCCTCCAGCGGGTGGCGTAGGCGTCCAGTCGCGGCTTTCGGACATGTATTGCGTTGGCCACATTGGCGCCTGGCGGCGAGCGGCCGATGATGCCGGGCACAGGAGTTCAACATGTCATTCATCGTTTCCGGCCTGCCCGTCGCACCGTTTCAGCATCTGTTCGGCCTCACCGACGAGGCCCTCGCGGCGCTGGCTGTGCACCGCAAAACCTCTGACGCACCGGTGGGCTATCCCTGCCGCATCACGCTTGAGGATACGCCGGTGGGCGAGACGGTGCTGTTACTGAACTACGAGCACCAGCCGGCCGACACGCCCTATCGCGCCCGGCATGCGATCTACGTCCGCGAGGGCGCTGTCGAGACCCGGACGGTGATCGATGAGGTCCCTGCCTCGTTGGCGGTTCGCCCCTACATCTCGCTCCGCGCCTTCGACACTGAGGGCATGATGCTGGACGCCGACGTCGCGCCGGGGTCGGACCTGAAGGTGCCCATCGAACGCCTGCTGGCGGTTCCGGGTGTGGCCTACCTGCATGCGCACTATGCCGGTCGGGGATGTTACGCGGCGCATATCGCGCGGCCCTAAGACGCCAGCCCTCAGACACGAAACCAAACCGCCGCACGCGGGTTGTGAAGGAGAGTCTTGCCGGAGCGCGCCCGTGACCCCTTCCTTTATGCCTCTGATTGCTGCCGCCGCACTGGCGCTCATGCCAATGGCGGCCCTTGCGCAGAGCTCGTCGGGTTCGGTCAGCGCCCACCGGATGCCCTCCGGCCATTACCCGCTCACCGCTCGTGCCCCGAGCAGTTCTCGCGTGCGCGCCGCATTGGTAGCACCAATCCGGACCCCCAAAGCCTTGGCCAGCGCCACGGCGCGGGAGGCCCCGCTGCACAGTTTCGAGGTGCGGGCCAAGCCCGAGTGGTCTGACGATCAGGGTTTTCGCATCGACGCCACGCGGCTGGCGTACAAGAGCCGGTTCTGATTTCCGCAGGCCTGCTGCCACCGTTGTGTCAGCAGGGCGCCTCCCCTGTCCGCGCGCGATTTTGTTCCGGGTCCGTTCCCGTGTTATCCCTGAGTCTCGGCGACTACAATGAGCGGCCCCCGGAACAACCTTTTCGCGGGCCTTTTGGACTTTCGGGACCCTATGGCCGACCTGCATAACCAGATCCGCGTGCGCGGTGCGCGCGAGCACAATCTGAAGAACGTCAATGTCGACATCCCACGCGGCGAGCTGGTCGTGCTGACCGGGCTGTCGGGATCGGGCAAGAGCTCGCTGGCGTTCGATACCATCTATGCCGAGGGCCAGCGGCGGTATGTAGAAAGCCTGTCTGCCTATGCGCGCCAGTTCCTGGAGCTGATGAGCAAACCGGACGTCGACCTGATCGAGGGTCTGTCGCCTGCGATTTCCATCGAACAGAAGACCACCAGCCGTAATCCGCGCTCCACCGTCGGCACGGTGACGGAAATCCACGACTATATGCGCCTGCTGTGGGCCCGCGTCGGCGTGCCCTATTCGCCGGCGACCGGGCTGCCGATCGAGAGCCAGACGGTCTCGATGATGGTCGACAAGCTGGTCGCCCTGCCCGACGGCACGCGCCTGAACCTGCTGGCCCCCGTCGTGCGTGGCCGCAAGGGGGAATACCGCAAGGAGTTCGCCGAATGGCAGAAGGCCGGCTTCCAGCGGGTCAAGGTCAACGGCGAGCTGATGCTGATCGAGGACGCGCCCGTCCTCGACAAGAAGTTCAAGCACGACATCGACATCGTCGTTGACCGGATCGTCACCAAGGCCGGCCAGGAAACCCGCTACGCCGACAGCATCGAGACCGCGCTGCGGCTGGCCGACGGCATCGCCGTGGCGGAATGGGCGGATCTGGCTGAGGGCGAGACGATGCCTCAGCGGCTGCTGTTCTCGGAGAAGTTCGCCTGCCCGGTCTCCGGCTTCACGATCAGCGAGATCGAGCCCCGGATGTTCTCGTTCAACAATCCTTATGGCGCGTGCCCGGTGTGCGACGGTCTGGGGGCCAAGCTGGCGTTCGACGCCGATATGGTGGTGCCAGACAAGGACAAGACCCTGCACAAGGGTGCCGTAGCCCCCTGGGCAAAGGGTCCCTCGCCGCTCTACACCCAGACCCTGCAGGCGCTGGCGCGACACTACGAATTTTCGATGGATGAGCCGTTCTGGAAACTGCCGGAGCCGGCGAAGAACGTGGTGCTCTACGGGTCCGGGTCACAGAAGATCCGCTTCATCTACGACGACAATGCCCGCAAATATGAGGTCAACAAGACCTTCGAAGGCGTGCTCCCTAACCTCGAACGCCGCTGGCGCGAAACCGACAGTTCGTGGGTGCGCGAGGAACTGGGCCGCTACCAATCCGAGACACCATGCCTCGCCTGCGAGGGCTATCGGTTGAAGCCGGAAAGCCTGGCGGTGAAGATCGCCGGCGAGCACATCGGCATGGTCTCGCGCCTGGCCATCCGCAAAGCCCAGGCGTGGTTCGAGGACCTGGAGACCAAACTCACCGACAAGCAGCTGGAAATCGGCCGCCGGATCCTGAAAGAGATCAACGACCGCCTGCGGTTTCTGGTCAATGTGGGCCTGGACTATCTGAACCTCAGCCGCAACTCCGGCACGCTATCGGGCGGCGAGAGCCAGCGGATCCGGTTGGCCAGTCAGATCGGATCGGGCCTGACGGGCGTACTCTACGTGCTGGATGAGCCCTCCATCGGCCTGCACCAGCGTGACAACGCCCGGCTGCTGGTCAGCCTGAAGGGGCTGCGCGATCTGGGGAACTCCGTCCTGGTGGTTGAGCACGACGAAGAAGCGATCCTGACCGCCGACTATGTGATCGACATGGGTCCGGCGGCTGGCGTCCACGGCGGCGAGGTGATCGCCCAGGGCACGGCCGCCGACATCATGGCCGAACCGCGCAGCATCACCGGCCAGTATCTGTCAGGCGTCCGTGAGATCGCCGTCCCCGAAGACCGGCGGCCCATCACCAAGAAGAAGCTACGCGTGGTCGGCGCGACGGGCAACAATCTCACGGGCGTCACCGGGGAATTTCCGGTCGGCACCTTCACCTGCCTCACCGGCGTCTCGGGCGGCGGCAAGTCGACCTTCACCATCGAAACCCTCTACAAGGCCGCCGCGCGGCGGCTGCACAATGCGTCTGACGCACCCGCGCCGCACGAGCGGATCGAGGGGCTGGAGAACTTCGACAAGGTCATCGACATCGACCAGTCGCCCATCGGTCGGACCCCGCGCTCCAACCCGGCCACCTACACCGGCGCCTTCCAGCCGATCCGGGACTGGTTCTGCGGCCTGCCGGAGTCCAAGTCGCGCGGCTATGGACCGGGCCGCTTCAGTTTCAACGTCAAGGGCGGGCGCTGCGAGGCCTGCCAGGGCGACGGCCTGATCAAGATCGAGATTCACTTCCTGCCGGACGTCTATGTCACCAGCGATGTCTGCCACGGCAAACGCTACAATCGCGAGACGCTGGAGGTCCTGTTCAAGGGCAAGTCCATCGCCGATGTGCTGGATATGACGGTCGACGAGGCCGCCGAATTCTTCAAGGCCGTGCCGGTGCTGCGCGAGAAGATGCTGACCCTGAAACGGGTTGGACTGGGCTATGTGAAGGTGGGCCAATCCTCCACAACGCTATCGGGCGGCGAGGCCCAGCGGGTGAAACTCAGCAAGGAGCTCTCGCGTCGCGCCACAGGCAAGACGCTCTACATCCTCGACGAGCCCACGACGGGCCTGCACTTCGAAGACACCAGGAAGCTGCTGGAGGTGCTCCACGAACTGGCCGACCAGGGCAACACCGTGGTCGTCATCGAGCACAATCTCGACGTCGTGAAGACCGCTGACTGGATCCTCGACTTCGGTCCCGAAGGTGGCGACGGCGGCGGCGAGATCGTGGCGTTCGGCTCACCCCAGGACGTCGCGGCCAACCCGAAGAGCTGGACCGGGAAATACCTGGCAGAACTCCTCGAGCGACACCGTGAACGGAGCGGAGCGCGGAAAAAGCAGCTGGTCGGGGCGTAGCTACGTCCCTGGAGCAACACCCACATTGTCCAACGCAATGGCGCCGCGCCTTGACCGGTCGAAGTCGAACCGCACAGCCTTGAGGCGCGCCAGATCGAGCCGGGGATTGGCGGCGGCGAAGTCGGCCAGCGGCAGCCGGTAGCGTCGCATCACCACCTCGGCCATCTTGCCGCCGTCGATTTCCGGGAACCTGCGCGTCTGACCCTTGATTTGGGGATAGAGCACCTGATCGCGCGACAGGGGCACGCGGGCTTCCACGCCCGCCGTGTCGATCAGCACCACGGTCCAGTCGAGCGGCGCGGGCTTGGGATCCTTTGCTTTGGTCTTCGATTTAGGCGGCTCGAAGCCGTCCGGCAGACTGGATATTCCTGCGTCCGCCGCGCCGAACACCAGCGCGCCGCCAGGTCCAGCCGCACTGGACGCAAGACCAAGGTCAATGGCGTAGCTGGCCCTGCCCTTGTTGACGCGCTCATCCCAGGCGATCTGGGCGATCTGGCTGTCCAGTGGTCGCACCTTCAGGCTGACGTCGGCTTCGCGCCAGATCGAGAGGTTTTTGCCCGTGATCCTGGCACCGGGCGAGGTCGCGGTTCCCGGGTTGATGTCCTCCTCAAACGTCGCGGCCCAGACCGTGGCGCTGTCGGCGTAGTCGGCGGCCAGATAGCCCTTGGGCAGCCAGTCGGCGCCGCGGCGCGGATCCTCGAACATCGGGCGATAGCCTTCCCGACCCATCAGCGTCATCTGAAGGAAGGCCGAAAAATAGACTCTGGCGATCTGTCTTTGCGCTTCGGGGTCAAGGATCGAACGCTTGTCCAGAACAGGCCAGGGCATTCCGATGTCGTCGCGGCCCCAGCTAGTGTTGAACTGGCCGTGGTTGGCGTCCTTCACATAGAGCTGGGCCTTCAGGGCCGGGACCTCGCCGGTCAGCCGGTCGCGGGAGAACTGGGACGATCCCATGAGCGAGGTGACGTCGCCATCCAGGCTGCCGTGGATGACGAAGTAGTTTACGTCCTTCAGCGGTGTCGGACGCTCGCGGGGCTTGTATTGTCCATCGACGGGCGCGATGGCGACGACCGCGCCGATGTTGAAGCCATAGTTGAAGGCCAGGGTGGCATCGTCGGGATAGTGGCCCAGCGTGTTGAAGGCCGCCGCCACCGCCACCGCCTCGCCGCCCCGCGAGTGCCCCATCAGGCCCACGTGAGCCATATCGACCTTGCGATAGAGCGGGTGCCGAGGATCGTCGTTCCAGCGGCGCCATTGCGCCAGGTGCTCCAGCAACATCCAGCCACGCGCGTCATTTTCCTTGGAGGGCCGGCCGTCGATCGGATCGACCATGTCGGCGAGCGAGGAATTCAGGAAATTCTCGTCCACCGACACCGCGATGAACCCTTGGCTCGCCAGCAGCTTGCCCAGATAGGCATAGCCGGGGTCCGAAAAGTCCTCCATCGCGTGGTTGCCGTGCACGATCAGCACCAAAGGGAAGGGCCCCGGGCCTTCCGGCGCCCACACCCGGCCCTGCACCGGAAACGCCTTGGGATCGAACCCCCAATAGAGGGTGCGCACCCAGCCGACCGCGCCCTTCCACTCCTGGTCCAGCCGTGAACCATCAACGGGCTTGGAGCGCCAGCTGGCCTTGGCCGCGAACTCCGGACGATAGCGGTCGGACCCGCCGCCGTAGGTCAGATAGCGGACCTTGTAGGGGCCGGGTTGGCTGGGATCGGGCAGATTCAGGGTTGCGCCCGCCAGCCGATAGC
>JANNFM010000173.1:0-1991 GCA_031379795.1 Alphaproteobacteria bacterium | reverse complement strand
GTCGAGGCGGTGAAGTGGTACCGGAAAGCCGGTGAACAGAACGTCGCGGCAGCTCAACACAATCTCGGTGTTTGTTACGCGTATGGCAATGGCACTACGAAGGATTGTCGGAACTCCATGAAAATGTCCCCCTCGTAACTCGATGAGAATGTCCCCTTGGTGGCTGGGTTGCGGTAGCAACCCGGCCACAACATGGAGACATTGACAATGAACCGGAAGGAACGGGCACGAATGACGGTGATGGCAGGGGTGAGCGAGCAGAAGCTCACGCTGGTGCAGGCGGCGGACCTGATGGCGGTGGGTTACCGCCAGAGCAAGCGCATCTGGAAGCGGTATCAGGCCGCCGGGGACGCGGGCCTGGTGCATCGGCTGCGGGGCAGGCCCGGCGCGCGGGGCTTGCCCTCCGAGCTGCGCACGCAGGCGCTGGCCCGCTACGCCGAGGAGCGCTATGCGGACTTCGGCCCGACGCTGATGGCGGAGCAGCTCTTGAAGGAGAAGCTGGTGGTGGATCACGAGACCCTGCGGCGCTGGCGCATGGCCGAGGGCCTGCACCCGGTGCGGCGGCGCAAGCAGGCGCACCGGCAATGGCGTGAACGCAAGCCGAGCTTCGGGGCGATGGTGCAGATGGACGGCTCGCACCACGACTGGTTCGAGGGGCGCGGCCCCAAGTGCGTGCTGATGGTGATGGTGGACGACGCGACGAACCGGATGCGCGCGCGCTTCTCGGCCGAGGAGACGACGCGGGCCAGCTACGACGTGCTGGAAGGCTGGGTGCGAAAGCACGGACTGCTGGCGAGCCTGTACGTGGACCGGGACAGCATCTACCGGTGCGAAGGCCAGCCCAGCATCGCCGAGCAACTGGCGGGCAAGACGCCGCAGACGCAGTTCGGGCGGGCCATGGAGGCGCTGGGAGTGGAACTGATCATGGCCCACAGCCCGCAGGCCAAAGGGCGGGTGGAGCGGATGAACGGCACGCTGCAAGACCGACTGGTGAAGGAGATGAGGCTGGCCGGGATCAGCGACATCGAAAGCGCGAACCGGTTCCTGGAAGGAAAATACCTGCGGGCGTTCCACCGGCAGTTTGGGCGCCCGGCGGCCAGTGCGGTGGACATGCACCGGGGAGTGCCCAAGCACCTGGACGAAGCGTTGAGCTGGGAAGAGGAGCGCGTGGTGCAGGGCGACTGGACGGTGGCGTGCGAGGGGAAGCGCTACCAGTTAGACCGGCAACACGAGGCGTTGAGCCTGGTGAGGCGCAAGGTGATCGTGAGGACGCTGCGCAACGGGCGGGTGCAACTGGTGCATCGGGGCCAGCAGCTCAAGTGGCGGACGCTGCCGGAAGGCACCATGAGGAAGCAGCGGTCCGTGAAGAAGGCGAAGGCGAAGGCGGTGCCGGGGAAAACGAAGACCGCGCCATCGTCCGGGCATCCGTGGCGGCGGGCCGGAGCTGGAGCGGGAAGGAAGTATTGGGAAGGGAAAAGGGCGGAGGGAGGGTTGAGGAGAGAGGCGTCCCGGCTGGGGGGGCGGGACTTCGGTCGGCCAGCGCTACGCGCCGGCCTCCCTGCGTCCCGCACCCCCAGCCGGGGAAAACAGACAGCGAGCAGCAAACAACGAAGGGGACATTCTCTCGTGAGTTAAACAGGGGACATTTCTAAAGAGTTTTGACACTCATTTTCCTGCCGCTGATCTTGGTCGCCACGGCTCACGCGCAACTGGCCGTCACCATCGCGCCACCGAGAGTCACGGGCAGCAAAGCCGTGGTGAAGCTGGAACTGAAAAACAACTTCACCGAGAAAATCGAGTCGGCCCGTGCCGTGTGCTCCGAAATGGATTCCCGCTAAACCCGCCGAAGAGCGCGAAACCAGCGCCTTGGAAGGAGAAGTCAGCAACGGAAGTTTCTTTCCAGAGCCAGGTTCTTCAACTCCTTCCCCTTCGTGTCCTTTCGCGTGTTTCGCGGGCACCACTTCGGAATTCGGGTCAACAGTAGCCGAATG
>JANNFM010000165.1:0-6739 GCA_031379795.1 Alphaproteobacteria bacterium | reverse complement strand
GCAGTGCGGTGTTTTGCCTGTTGGTGATGTTGTTGCGCTTCACTATGTTTGAGTCACTGATGTGGTTCGCCAATCGAGGTGAATCTGAGCGCGCGGCGCAGATCGTGCGCGACTGGCTCGGCAGCGAGATCTGTCCGTCGTCGAAGACTGTGGTGTTGGTTTAGGTCGTCGGCCGTTGGGCGCAGTTGCTTCAGATCTGCTCACCTATGCGGGCGTGCTGATGGGCGACAAGGCATGAGCATCGCACGACCGACTCTGAGGTTTGGCTTCATCGCGCTCAGCGACTGCGCGCCCCTGGTGGTCGCCGCCGAAAAAGGATTCTTCGACGGCGAAGGTCTCCGCGTCGAACTCTCCCGCGAGGTGTCCTGGGCCAATATCCGCGACAAGGTGGCCATGGGTGCGCTGGACGGCGCCCACATGCTGGCACCGCTGCCTCTGGCGGCGAACCTGGGGATCAGCGGCGAGCCCACCCGTATGATCGCCCCGCTGTCGCTCAACCTGAACGGCAGCGCCATCACCGTGTCGACGGCGCTGGCCAATGAAATGCGTGGCTCCGCCCCGGACGCCATGGCGGTCCGCCCCCGTCTGGGCTCCGCGATCAAGGCGATCGTCACGACCCGGCAGGCGGCAGGCGCTGGGCCGCTTACCTTTGCGGTCGTGTTTCCGTTCTCGATCCACAACTACCAGCTTCGCTACTGGCTTGCGGCCGCCGGCGTCGATCCAGACCGCGACGTTCGCATCGTCGTGACGCCGCCGGCCCGCATGACAGCGCGTCTGGCACAGGGCGACATCGATGGCTTCTGCGTTGGCGCACCCTGGAACGCGCAGGCCGTCGCGGACGGTCACGGCGAAATCCTGATCCATGCCTCCGAATTCTGGAACGCTGGCCCGGACAAAGTGTTCGGGCTCACCGAAGCTTGGGCCGAGCAGAATCCGGAAACTCTGACGGCCATCCTGAGAGCCCTGATACAGGCCGGCGTCTGGGCGGACGAGCGCGCGAATCGGCCGGAACTGGCCGCCATCCTTTCACACCCGCGGTACATCGGTGCACCGGAAGCCGTCGTCGCGAAATCACTGGCCGGCGCCGCCGGAGACGCCAGCGAGGGTCAGCCGGACGACATCATCTATTATCGACACGCTGCCGGATTCCCCTGGCGCAGCCACGCGGTGTGGTTCCTGAGTCAGATGATTCGATGGGGGCAGGCGTCGTCCGATATTGATATTGCGGCCGTGGCGTCCAGCGCCTATCGCCCGGACCTGTATCGTGCTGCAGCGCAAGATCTGGGAGTCGCGGCGCCGATTGTGGATGAAAAGGTGGAGGGGTTGCACAGTTCGGCCTGGATGCTGGATGAGGCGACAACCCCGATCGCCATGTCGCCCGATCTTTTCTTCGATCACCGGCCCTTCGACGCCGCCCAACCCCTGCGCTATGCGGCGGATGCGGATATTAGCCGCGCGAGGAATAGTGGCGGGAATGCTTAGCAATTGGGCGGCCGTGGGCCGCGGACTGCCTATACCTTGCCCAACATGACTATCCTGCAGGCCTTCTGCCTCCGGCGACGGATTTCATGTTGCAGCGCATCAATCTCCGTGACCTCCTGACCTCGACAGCGGGGCAATGGCGTCCTGCGCGGCCTGAGAGGGCCATCGGCGCAAAGCTGCGCTGACCTGTGAAACGGACAACGACGTCCGCCTGGAGCCGATGGCTCTGGCGGGCGTCTTTTTTTGCCTTGGGGATTGGCATGAAGAGACGAGGAAGTGTTTGGGTGACCGGCGCGGCGATGGCCGCGCTCACCTGGGCGAGCAGCGCAGCAGCGCAAGTGGCGTCGGATTCGCCGCAGGCCACCGCGCCGACGAACGCCGACGGGCTTGGCGCGGCAGCGACCGACGCTGAGCCCGCCGCCATTACGCCCGCGCCAGAGGCAGCGCCGCCGGCAACGATCAGCGACACCATCGCCGCCGGCAAGATTCTGTTTGGCGTGCGCGCCCGCTATGAGTTTGTCGATCAGAAGCGGACCGCGGTGCTGCGAGAGAACGGTGAAGCCTTCACCGCCCGCACGGTCCTGGGCTGGGAGACCGGCGACTGGAAGGGTCTGCGAGGCCTCATCGAGTTCGAAGACGTCCGGCAGATCGGCCCGGAGCACTTCGCCATCAACGTCCCCGGCTCAACCGCGGTGCCGCTGAACGGCGCTATCAAAGCGCGCTACCCGATCATAAACGATCCTGACGTGACGGAGCTGAACCGCCTGCAACTCAGCTGGACGCCCAACGCCGCTTTCCAGGCGACGCTGGGGCGTCAGCGACTGGCGCTGGACGACCAGAGGTTTGTCGGCGATGTCGCCTGGCGGCAGGATCAGCAGACCTTCGACGCCATCCGCTTTGATGTCGCAAGCGGCCGGTTCAAACTCTTCTACGCCTACGTCACCCATGTGAATCGCATTCTGGGTGAGCTTCGCGACTGGGACAGCGACAGCCATCTGGCGCAGCTGACCTGGTCGCCTGCCGAACAGCTTCGGCTGCAGGGTTTCGTCTACGCGCTGGATTTCGGAAATTCTGCGGCGAACTCTTCGATCACCAAGGGGATCAAGGCCTCGGGCAAGATGTGGTTGGGGCTCTACCAGTTCGCCTACAACGCCACCTACGCCACCCAGAGCGAGTACAACGGCAACACGCCGGCCTACGACCTCGATTACTGGGGCGGTGATCTGGCGGCCACCTTCGACATCTACACCGCGAAAGTCTCCTACGAGTCGCTGGAAGGCAACGGCACGCGCGGATTCACGACGCCGCTGGCCACCACACATGCCTTCCAGGGCTGGTCCGACGCCTTTGTTCAGCCGCTGGGCGGAAACAAGGGCTTCGTTGACGGCCTGAAGGACCTGAACGTCAGCGTGAACGTCAAGCCGCGCTGGCGGTGGACCTACCTGTTCAACATCGACGCCACCGTTCGCTACCACGATTTCAACGACCAGCGGACCGGGGCCAATCTGGGCCGCGAGTTCAACGCTCAGGTCGCGGCCGCGATCAATCCCAAGCTGTCGGCAGCCATCAAGTACGCCGACTTTGAACGCGAGACGCGCGTGCCGCTCGGCACGGCTACGCCGCCCCCGTCCCGGACCAAGATCTGGTTCACCCTCGAATACAAGCTCTGACGGAAAGCCCCGCCATGACCACAAAATCCTTCGATCTCAACCGACGTCAGGCGATCACCGCCGCCGCGGCCACCCTGGGTGCCGCCAAGGCTCTGCTGCCTTCAGGTGCCTTTGCCGCCGGGCCCGGGCCGGAAGTGGCCAAGGCCCGGCTGGGCTTCATTGCGCTCACCGATTCCTCGCCCCTGATCATCGCCAAGGAGCGTGGCCTCTTTGCCAAGTACGGCATGCCGGACGTCGAGGTCCTGAAGCAGGCCTCGTGGGCCGCGACCCGCGACAACCTGGTGCTGGGCGCGGGCGGCGGTGGGATCGACGGGGCGCACATCCTGTCGCCAATGCCCTATTTACTGACCACCGGCCAGGCGACGGGCGGCAGGCCCACACCGATGAGCATTCTGGCCCGTCTGAACACCAACGGTCAGGGCATCTCGGTCGGCAACGACCTGAAGAGCGTCAAGGTCGGGCTGAACAGCGCCGGGGCCAAGGCCAAGTTCGCGCAGCTGAAAGCAGCCGGCAACACGGCCAAGGTCGCCATGACCTTCCGGGGCGGCACCCACGACCTCTGGGTCCGTTACTGGCTGGCCGCAGGGGGCATCAATCCGGAGACCGACGTCTCGACCATCGTGATCCCGCCACCGCAGATGGTGGCCAACATGAAGGCCGGCTCCCAGGACGCCTTCTGTGTGGGGGAGCCCTGGAACGGCCAACTGGTGAACCAGAAGCTGGGCTATACCGCCTGCGTCACCTCGGAACTCTGGATGAACCATCCGGAGAAGGCGCTGGGCATGCGCGCCGACTGGGTGGCCCGCTATCCTCGGGCGGCGCAGGCCATCACCTCAGCCATCCTCGAGGCACAGATGTGGTGCGACAAGGCGGCCAACAAAACGGCCATGTGCTCCATCGTGTCGGGCCGCCAGTACATCAACGTGCCGATCGGCGACATCCTGCCGCGGCTGCAGGGCACCATCGACTACGGCGACGGGCGTGCGGTCAAAGGCTCGCCCCACGCGATGAAATTCTGGGCGGACAACGCGTCCTTCCCCTTCAAGTCCCATGACCTGTGGTTCCTGACCGAGAATGTGCGCTGGGGTGTGCTGCCGCAATCCACCAACAAGATGGCCCTGGTGAACGCCGTGAATCGTTCCGACATCTGGCGCGCCGCCGCCAAGTCCATCGGCGTCACCGGCCCGGCGTCGGACAGCCGCGGCGTTGAGAAGTTCTTCGACGGCAAGGTCTTCGACCCGGCCAATCCCGGCGCCTATCTGGCGTCCCAGCCCATCAAACGTCTCGTCTGACCGGAGCCTCACCATGAGCCTGCCCGCCGCGCGTCTTGAGACCGCCCTGCCCGTCGATCCGCCTCACGACGCCGCCGTGGTGTTGTTGCCGCTTGCCGCGAAGCCCAACCAGGGGGCTGCGACGGCCCTGCGCGTGGCCGCGAACACGGCGGCCCTGACCCTCCCGCCGCTGGCCGTGATGATCCTGCTGCTCGGCCTCTGGCAGTTTCTGGACGACGGCAAGGGGGCAGGATTGCCGGCACCGCTGACCATCTGGCGCGATTCCAGGGATTTGATCCTGGACCCGTTCTTCGATCGCGGCGGCACCGACAAGGGGCTGTTCTGGCACGTGATGACCAGCCTGAGCCGCGTCGGCCTGGGTTTCTCCCTGGCCGGGATTGTGGGTGTGGGACTTGGCGTCCTGATTGGCGCCAGCAAATGGGCGCACCGAGGCCTTGACCCGATCTTCCAAGTGCTGCGAACCGTGCCGCCGCTGGCCTGGCTGCCGATCTCCCTCGCCGCGTTCCATCAGGCGCAGCCGTCGGCCCTGTTCGTGATTTTCATCACCTCGATCTGGCCGGTGATCATCAACACGGCAGTGGGGGTCCGCAACATTCCCGACGACTACACCAACGTCAGCCGCGTGCTGCGCCTGTCGCCACTGGAGCATTTCTGGAAGGTGCTGCTGCCGGCCACCACGCCCTATATTTTCACGGGCTTGAGGATCGGCATCGGCATGAGCTGGCTGGCGATCGTGGCGTCGGAAATGCTGCTGGGCGGCGTCGGCGTCGGGTTCTTTATCTGGGACCAGTACAACTCGTCGCGGATCTCGGACATCGTTGTGGCCCTCGTGTGGGTGGGTCTTGTCGGTTTCGTGCTGGACCGCGCCGTTGCCCTGCTGGGCCGGATCGTCTCGCGCGGATCGGCGCTGGGTTAGGGAGACCAGAAAATGGCCAAGGCATTCCTGTCCATCGAGCAGGTGGGCGTCACCTTCACCCGTGGGTCCAGTTCATCGGAGGTGCTGCGCGACATCAACCTGCAGGTCGATGAGGGCGAGTTCGTCTCGATCATCGGCCACTCGGGCTGTGGCAAGTCCACCCTGCTGAACGTGGTGGCCGGGCTGGTCCCGATGACCATCGGCGCCGTGATCGTTGACCGATCCGCCGTGGAGGCCCCCGGTCCGGAGCGGGCCGTGGTGTTCCAGAACCACTCCCTGCTGCCGTGGCTGTCGGTCTACGAAAACGTGGCCCTGGCGGTGGACAAGGTGTTCGCCGGCAAGAAGAGCCGGGCCGAGCGTCGCGAGTGGGTGATGCACAATCTGGCCCTGGTGCAGATGACCCATGCCGCCACCAAGCGTCCCAACGAGATCTCCGGCGGTATGAAGCAACGGGTGGGCATCGCGCGCGGTCTGGCCATGGAGCCCAAGGTGCTGTTGCTGGACGAGCCGTTCGGCGCGCTGGACGCCCTGACCCGCGCTCATCTGCAGGACAGCGTCATGGAAATCCACGCCAAGCTGAAGAACACCGTGCTGATGATCACCCACGATGTGGACGAGGCCGCCCTGTTGTCGGACCGCGTGGTGATGATGACCAACGGTCCGGCCGCCGGGATCGGCGAGATCCTCAGCGTCAGGCTGGCCCGCCCGCGTCGCCGCCTGGAACTGACCACGGACGTCGAATACATGCGTGCCCGCGCCGCGATCCTGGAGTTTCTCTATGCGCGGCGGGCGCCCAGTCGTGAAGCCGCCTGATGGCGCGTGAACGCCTGGTTGTCATCGGCAACGGCATGGCCGGCTGTCGCGCCGTGGAGGAGGTGCTGGCCCGAGATCCGGATCGCTACCAGATCACGGTTTTCGGCGCGGAACCCAGGGTCAATTACGACCGGATCATGCTGTCACCGGTGCTGGCCGGAGAGAAGGCCTTCGCCGATATCGTCATCAATGATGAGGCCTGGTATCGCGACAACGCCATCACGCTGATGTCGGGAGTCGCGGTCGCGTCTATCGACAGGACAGCCAGGTTGGTCAGCAGCCACGACGGCGTCGAAGTCGCCTACGATCGACTGATCCTGGCGACCGGATCCGACCCGGTTCGGCTGCCCATTCCCGGCGCGGACCTGAAGGGCGTCGTGACCTTCCGCGATCTGGACGATGTCGAGACCATGGTCAGCGCCGCCGACGCCGGAGGTCGCGCCGTCGTCATCGGCGGCGGCCTTCTGGGACTCGAGGCCGCCTACGGTCTGGTGGCGCCCATCTGGGATATGTGCCGCGTGTTGGGTCGGGTGCTGACCGGCGATGAGTCCGCGGCCTACGAAGGC
>JANNFM010000158.1:0-8467 GCA_031379795.1 Alphaproteobacteria bacterium | reverse complement strand
CCTTACCCGCGATCAGCGCGAGCATCTTGAGCTTGATGGCGAAGGGTCGTCCAGCGACACGATGGCCAGCAAGGAAACCCAGGACCTGATCCATGCCTACTACCAGCTGGCCGAACGTCCACGCCGCCGTCTGCTGGACCTCGCCAAGGCCATGAACGGTGAACTGGAAGCCTAGAGCCCCGGTTCACTGAATTTATCTTCCATCGGCGTGCGTGCCGCAGGATAGAGTGGGGCATGACCCTAGATCGCGCCCGCCTGGATGACCTTGACGGGTTCCTGGTTGAACTCAACCACGCCGCTGCCGGCGCTATTCTCCCGCTCTTCCGGGGCGATCACGGCCTCGACAACAAGCTTGATGACGGCTTCGACCCCGTAACCGAAGCAGACAAGGGCGCTGAACGGGCGATCCGCACGCTGATTTCACGGCACTATCCCGGGCATGGTGTCATCGGTGAAGAGTATGGCGAGGATCGGCCCGACGCCGAATTCGTCTGGGTACTGGACCCCATCGACGGAACCCGGGCGTTTATCGCCGGCCTGCCGCTCTGGTGCACATTGATCGGCCTGCGACACGAAGGCGCGCCGGTCCTCGGATCCATAGGCCAGAGTTTTCTTGACGAACTCTATATCGGCCATGGTGGAGGTTCCCGGCTGATCAGCCGCGGGTCTGTCAAACCCTTGAAAGTGCGTCCCTGCGCCAGCCTGGCGAACGCGGTCATCGCCACGACCGACCCCGAATACTGCTTCACTGACCTGGAGCGCGACGCCTGGCGTCAGGTCCGCGCCGCCTCGCGCCTCGCGCGGTTGGGATGCGACGCCTACGCCTACGCCATGGTTGCGGCGGGCACGCTGGACCTCGTGGTGGAAGCTGGGCTGAAGAGCTGGGACATAGACGCCGCGATCCCGGTGGTCTCCGGCGCAGGCGGGATCACCACAGACTGGCGCGGCCATCCGGTCGGAAAGCTTGGCGGTCAGGTTGCTATCGCGGGCGACCGCGCATGTCTTGAAGCTGCGCTGGTCGCCCTACGGCCTGCTGCGACCTGACTATTTCTTGGCCACGGCCTTCTTGGCCGGTGCTTTCTTGGGGGTCGACGTCGCAGGCGCGGCCTTTGCCACTTTCGGCGCGGGGGCTTTGCTGAGCTTGGGCGCGGCAGCCTTTGCCGCCGGCTTGGCGACCGCCTTCACCACAGCCTTCTTCGGTGCAGGCTTCAAAGTTTTCACCGCAGGGACCTTGGCAGCCTTTGGTGCAGCGGCCTTCGCAGTCGGCTTTGCGAGCGGCTTGGCAGCTTTCGCCGCCGGCGCTTTAGCGACCTTTGGTGCGGCGGCCTTCACGGCCGGTTTTGCGACCGCCTTGACTACCGCCTTTTTCGGGACCGGTTTCGCGACTTTCACAACCGGCACTCTGGCGACCTTCACCGCCGGCTTGACCTTGGCCACCGGTTTGGCGGCTGGCGCAGCCGCTGGCTTGCGGGCCGCAGCGGGCTTTGCGGCAACAGGCGCCTTGGCCGCTTCTGGCTGCGGGGCCGGAGCCGCCGGCGCGCCGGGCGGGATTGGCTGCGGAGCCTCTGCGGGCTTCGGCGCGGTCTTGCCGGTCAGCGCATCGAATACTCGCAAGAAGATGTTTCGCATGTCGTCCGTCTCCATAAGGATCTCGTGATAGGCGCCCGGGACGGTGATCAGCCGGCCCTGGGGAAGATTACGCGCCGCGGCGGCCTGGGCCGAATTATCGACCAGCCGGTCTTCGGCCGCAGAAACGATTTCCACCGGGATGGTTACGGCGCGAAGTCGCTCCGGCTTCGCAAGCAGGGCGGTGGCGCGGAAGGCGAAGTCCAGCCAGCTCCAGGTCGGACTGCCCAGAGCCAGGTCCGGGTTCGCCCGCACCTGTGCCCGATACCGTGCAAAGCGGCGCGGATCATGGGTCAATACATTATCGTCAAAGGCTTCGTCGAACGGCTTGCCCGGCTGGCCCAGGACATAGCGGTTGGAGCGGCCAAGCATCAGATTCAACCGCATGAGGGCCGCTGCGCTGACCGTCGAGAACTTCCCGAATTGGAGCCCCAGCATTGGGGCCGACAACACCGCGCTCGAAAACCGCTTCTCGCCGCTGGCTAGCGCCAGCAGTGTCAGACACCCACCCATGGAATGACCGACCGCCACCCAGGGCTTCGGTAGCCGTGCTTCATAGGCATTGAGCAGGCGGCGATAGTCCTCGAGGAATGACTTGTAACCCTTGGCATGGCCTTTCAGGCGGTCGGGCAGTTCCCGGACCGACAGGCCTTGTCCGCGCCAGTCGTGAGCCAGCACCACAAACCCGCGATCCATGAAGTCGGATATCGTCTCGAAGTATTTCTCAATGGGCTCGGTGCGACCACCGGACAGCACCACGCTGCCTCTGGCCCGGCCCGGTGGCGTGAACAGCGCCGCGCGCAGTTTCGCACCGCCTGCGCCCACGAACCAGTCGGCCTCAGCGCCAGCAGGTATGGGATCATCTGGGGTATCCACCAAGGGTGCAGCATCGAACATGGCGGACCTAAACAGCTCTCTCGAACAAGGCCTGGATACGCGGCTGCAGGCTGAACGCCAGCCCCATGTCCGACAGTTTCATCCGGCCCGTCATCAGGGCCCGCGTAGGATCAAGTTCACCCTTGCCCAGCTTTTCAAGATCCGAACGGCTGACCGAGACGGTGAGGTCGGCGGCCAGGTCGTCGTTGGTGACCGACGCGCCATCCACATGGATCACGCCCTCGCCCTTGAGGTCGAGCTTCACCGTTCGACCCAAACCTTCGCCCGACGCCGCAGCCTGCCGGATCCGCTCAGTCAGTTCCGCCAAAGTGGCCATTCCGCTGAACCCTCAGTCTCAAGTCGGCGCGAGCTTCGCCCCCGGCACCTGCCGTGTATACCGCTCATGACAGCCGTATGTCATGATTGGCGCCGGGGCGTCGCCCCTGATCAGCGAGGTTTCACAAACCGCAAGGTCATCCGATCACTCTCGCCGATCGCATCGTACTTTGAGCGGTCAAACGCCGGGTTGGCCGGCTGACCCCCCGGGGCGCTGCGCTTGACCGGCGGCAGGGTCCAGACGCCGAAGGGGTGGTCCTTGGTGTCCTTGGGATTGGCGTTGAGTTCGGAGCTAGCGGCCAGCTTGAATCCAGCCTTTTCCGCAGCCTTTACGACCGTCGCGACAGACACATAGCCATCGGTAATGCCCGGGACTTCCGGCCGGGGATCGGCGCGGTGCTCTTCCACGCCCAGAACGCCGCCGGGCTTCAGCACGGCGAAGAAGTCTCCCATGGCCTTGTCGAGAAGGCCGGGCATGTAGGTGAAGTTGTGGATGTTGCGCGAGGTGAAGACGAGGTCCGCAGAATTGGGTGCGCCGAGCGGCTTGGAGACGACGCCAAAGCCTGCGTACTTGACCACGCCGTACTTTGCCGGGTCGGCGTACCTCGCCTTAAAGGTTTCCAGGGACTTCTTGGCCCCCTCAGAGGTGCGCGGATTGTCGACGTCGGTGACGCCGGCCACGTAGGTCCCGCCCGTCGCCTTGGCATAGGGCGCGAGGATCTCGGTCCAGTAGCCACCACCGGGCGAGATTTCGATGACGGTCTGTTTGGCCTTCAGTCCCCAGAACCCGAGGGTGGCGGCCGGCTTGCGGGCGCTGTCACGCGCCTTGTTTTCCGCCCCACGATCGGCGGACGCAACTGCGGCATTCAGCTTGGAGTCAGCGGCCTGGGCCGGCAGGGAAGCGAGTGTCAAAACGGCGGCGGAAGCCGCCAAGGCGAGACGGAGCATAGGGGGGGAACCTCCGGTTGTTGGGAGGCGCAGGCTAGGCTGGTGCGAGGCGATCCGATAGCCCTTGAAGGACAATGATTGGTCCCCATCTGTGGAGATGAAGGCGCTGGATGTCCGGGCCTTCTGGACCAAGGGTGGCGCCAATTCGGGTCGCCCGCGGGTCCATCTTGAACCGCAACCTTGCTTTGAAAGAAGGATGTGACCGCATGAGAATGATCGACCTTTCCCCCCTCTACCGCTCCGTCGTGGGCTTTGACCGCATGGCCGCCTTGCTTGAGACGGCAGCGACGGCGGATGCATCGGGCTATCCGCCCTACAATATCGAGCGGACCGACGAAAACGCGTACCGCATCGATCTGGCCGTCGCCGGCTTCCGGCCCGAGGAACTGAACATCGAGGTCAAGGAAAACCGCCTGACCATCACCGGTCGCAAGGCCGCCAACGATGAGCCCCGACGATACCTGCACCGCGGTCTGGCTGAGCGCAATTTTGAGCGCCGGTTCCAGCTGGCCGACTATGTGGTGGTCACCGATGCCGACCTTGCTGACGGTTTGCTGAGCGTCGCCCTGAAGCGTGAACTTCCGGAAGCGCTGAAGCCGCGTCAGGTGCCGATCAATACGGCGATCCAGCCCAGCCTGATCCCGGTGGAGAAGGCCGCTTAAGGCCGACCCTTGTGACCTTACCGACGGCGCACCTTCGGGCGCGCCGTCGGCATGGCCGGGCTTCTTTCCCTAGATGATGTCGTCCAGCCCTCGGGTCCCCTGCCGCTGGATTCCGGAGAAGTTCGCCTGCTTCAGCTGTGCGCCGGTGAAATTCGCCCGGCTCAGGTCGGCATCGACGAAGATCGCGTGCCGCACGTCCGCGTTGGTCAGGTCGGTCGCCTTCAGCTGGGCCCCGGTCAGATTGCACGGCAACACCCGGTCTGCGCCCAGCAGCAGGGGTCCCATCTGAGCTTCTCGCAGATCCGCACCGGATAGCTTCGCGCCCACCAGCCGGGCACCACGCAGATCGGCGCGCCGCAGGACGCAATTGCGCAAGTCCGCCCCTTCCAGGTGAGCGCCCTGCATCTGAACGCCTTCCATCATGATGCCATAGAATACCGCGCCTTTGGCCGAGAGCGCGGTCAGATTGTAGCCGGCAATGCTGGACAGCGCGCGCAAGTCGGCCCCGTCGAAGGACGATGGTTTGCCCTCGCCGCCACCGGTCTCGCACCACCGGGCATGGTCCTTGATCATCTGCGCATAGGGCAATTCGTCGAGGGCACGCCCAGACGGCTCATCGGTCAGAACGCCCGACATGTCAGCGCCGCTGATGTTCCAGGACGACATCGTCGCCCCCACCAGGATCGCGTCGCGCAGATCTGCACCTTCAAGGTCTGCGCCCGACAGGTCGGCGCCCGAGAAGTTTACACCCTTCATCGTTGCCTGTTTGAGGTTGGCGCGGGTCAGGTTCGCGCCCTTCAGTATAGCGTCGGTGAAATCGGCACGCATGGCCATGGCACCGGCCAGCTTGGACCGCTCCAGATTGGCGCCGACCAGGATCGCGCCTCGCATCTCACCCTTTGCAGGCTGGCCCGTTTCCAGCAGCCGATACCCCAACTCGCGACTGGCCGCGGCCAAGGTCCCTTCGCGCAGGTCCGCTTCGAAGAGGTCCGAGCCTGTCAGATCGACGTTGCGCATGCAGGACCCGCGCAGATCAGCCCGCCGCAAAGACGCATCACGAATGTCAGAGTTTGTCAGGTCCGCGCAGAACAGGATGGCGTTGTCCAGCCGGACGCCCTTGAGGTTGCACCCGATCATCACGGCACCCGTGAAATCGGCGTCGCAGAGATTGCGGCCACTGAGGTCAATCCCGCTCAGGTCCTTGAAGGCCAACACGGCGCGCGCACCGCCCGGCTTTGAACTCCACAGCCGGTCATGCTTGACGCAGATCGCATCGACCTCAGCCTGCGACAGCCGCGCCTTGATCAGCGATCTTGTATCAGGGGATGACATGCCGCCGGATCGTTACATAAGGATCTCGTGAACCACGTTAGCAGTAGTGGATTAACGGCGACTTTCCACAGGTTTTGCAGGCACATACGTGGCGTAGAGGCGGTCGGAATCCCCCTGCATCAACCCTTGGTGGGCCGCGATGCCGGCCGCTCTAAACCTCTGCGCGCCCTGGCCGCCGGCAAACACCGACGGATCAGCCGAGGCGATGACCACGCGACTCACCTGGGCAGCGATCAACCGGTCACTGCAAGAGACGCCACCCGCTGATCTTTGGGCGCAGGGTTCCAGGGTGACGAACACGGAGGCACCTCGCGCGTGTTCCCCCGCCGCCGCCAGAGCGACCTCCTCGCCGTGCGGTACCCCCCCCTGGCCCGTGACCCCCTCGCCGACAATCTGACCATTCAGCACGATCACGCAGCCGACCGAGGGGTTGGCCCCTGTGAGCCCGACGTGGGTCTCGGCCAGGGCGATGGCGCGGCGCATGAAGTCTTCGTCGGTCATAGGGGCAGAGCCGTCGCCCTTTCCGCATCGAGATAACGCGCTGCCGTCGGCTTCAGGTTTTCATCCAGATCGATCACCAGCGGATTGCTGGTCGGGATCTCGACGCCGACAATCGCCTCGGCCGACAGGTCAAACAGCACCTTGACGATGGCGCGCAGCGAATTGCCGTGGGCCGCTATCAGCAGGGTCTCTCCGCGGCGAAGACAGGGTGCGATTTCGGCGTCCCAATAGGGCTGCACGCGGTCGAGGGTGGTCTTCAGGCTCTCGGTGTTCGGCAGGGTCACACCGGCATAGCGGCGGTCTCCGGAGAAATCGTAGGGGCTGTCGGCCGCCAGTTCCGGTGGCGGCACATCGTAGGATCGCCGCCAGATCGTCACCTGCGCATCCCCATGCTTCGCCGCCGTCTCGGCCTTGTTGAGGCCGGTCAGGCCGCCGTAGTGGCGCTCGTTCAGCCGCCAGTCCTTGGTCTCCGGTACATACGCCTGCCCGGCGGTCTGCAGTGCCAGCCAGGATGTCCGGATTGCCCGCGTCAGCACCGAGGTGAACACCCGGTCGATGGCGATCCCGGCAGCCTTGATCAGTTCGCCACCCTTGCGGGCCTCGGCCTCACCCTTTGCGGTCAGATCGACATCGACCCAGCCGGTGAAGCGATCCTCCAGATTCCACTGGCTCTGGCCATGACGCAGCAGGATCAAGGTCGGCACGGGCAACTCCTTGGCGAACAGCCGTATCGGCTAGGGTACAGCCCCCTACCCCGTCAAGGCGGAGCGCGGTATAGCGGGACGATGTTGGATCGTTTTTACCTAGTGCTGCTGGGCCTCGGCGCGGTCCTCGCCATAGGACTGTCACTGGTCTGGCCGCAAGGACTGGGTGACCGATCCCCGGCTCCGTTCGGTCATGCGCCCATCCAGCAAAGCCCGCAGATGCAGGCCGCCATGCGCCGCGAGACCGAGGCCGCGCAACGCCGGGTCGATCAGGCCCGGCAAGCCGTCCGCAACATCCAGAACCAGGCGATCGCGCCCGCCCAATGATCAAACAGGACACCATCGCCGTCGGCCGCCGTGTTCTGGAAACAGAGGCAGAGGCCATTGGCCAGATGGCGGCCGCGCTGGACGGCGTCTTTGCCGACGCGGTCGAGATGCTGTTCTCGGCCAAGGGCCGGATCGTCTGCACCGGCATTGGCAAGTCCGGCCACGTGGCGCGCAAGGTCGCCGCGACCCTCGCCTCCACAGGCTCTGCGGCCCTGTTCGTCCACCCCAGCGAGGCAAGCCATGGCGATCTGGGTATTATCGGCGCCGACGATGTAATCATGGCGCTGTCCAAGACCGGCGAGACCCGGGAACTTGCGGATATCATCGCCTATGCGGCGCGGTTCGATATCCCCTTGATCGGCATGACGACCTCGCTCAACAGCGCCCTGGGTCTGGCCTGCGATCTGGTCCTTCTGCTGCCGGATGCAGCAGAGGCCACCGACGCCGTGAATGCGCCAACCACGTCCACGACATTGCAGATGGCGCTGGGCGATGCGCTGGCGGTGGCGTTGCTGGAACGGCGTGGTTTCAAGCCACAGGATTTCAAGGTGCTGCATCCCGGGGGAAAACTGGGGGCGATGCTTCGGACCGCCGCCGACCTGATGCACGGCCGCGAGGAACTGCCGCTGGTGGCACCCGAGACGCCGATGCGTCAGGCCCTGCTGGTCATGACCCAGATGCGCTGGGGGATCGTCGGTGTGGTGGACAAGACCGGGCGATTGCTGGGCGCCATTACCGACGGAGATCTGCGCCGCCACATCGACGGGCTGCTGGACCGCACTGCCGGCGAGGTGATGACCGAGGGTCCAAAGAAGACCGCGCCGCCGCAGATGCTGGCCGGCGAGGCGCTGGCGCTGATGAGCGATCCGTTACCGGCTGTCACTGTGCTGTTCGTAGTGGAGGATGGCCGACCGCTGGGCATCCTCCACGTTCACGACCTGTTGCGCGCCGGGGTTATGTAGAGCTCGCTACGGATCGACCCGCGCCTCGGCGTAGCCGCTCAAGACCTCGACGCCGTTCTGGTTGGTGGTGGCGACGTCCAGTTCGACGAAGGTCTTGCCGTCGCGCTCGGTGATGGATTTCACCGTGGCTTTGGCGTCCAGGGCATCGCCTGGCCAGACCTGGCTGGTGAAGCGAACGCCGTACTTGGTCAAC
>JANNFM010000135.1:0-6337 GCA_031379795.1 Alphaproteobacteria bacterium | reverse complement strand
GTCGAGGGACATTTCCACGTCCAGCCCCCGGCCTCGCAAAAACACCCGCCGGGGCGCCTACAGATTGACGTCCAGCGCCCACCCGTCACCCTTCTTGCGAGCACCGGCAAACGCCACGGGCAGATCGTCCGGTCGATGAAGCTCTCTGACATCCATCGCAATAACACCGGTCGGAACAGGGGGATCGGCGGCGACATCTGCGCGATCAATCGTGAGATTTCCTGTCAGTTTCACCTTGCCGTCTGCCGCGCGATTAATCGTCGCCTGACCGGTCGCCGTGGCCGTGGCCGTCTCATTGTCGATCAGCCTGAACGCCTGCAGATCAAGTCGGAAACTGGACACGCCTTCGGGCAGCAGACTGATGCGCCCCAATCCGTTCAACTGACCGCCGCGACCATCAACGCCACGCGCGTCCGTGACATTGACCTCTCCCTGATCGAACGTCGCCTTCAGAGCGACGTCGCGCAGCGATAGTCCGCTGGACCCGTCATCGAAACGACCCCGCTCGACGACAATCTGCCCGGTGGCCTCCGGCTTTGCGAGTGTGCCGCCTACGGTGCCTTCAGTATGCACAAACCCGGAGAGCGCCCGCTCGCCCCCAATCGCCAGTTCCCAGATAGGGCGCACTTCACCCTCCGCGAAGAAGCGCCCGCGCATCGGTTGTTTGCGGGCGATCGCCACGCGGAAAGGCCGGGCTGAGCTTTCGGTGGGCAACACCAGGTTGGCATTGGCCTTGAGGCCCTGTTCGTTGGTCGTGGCGAGATCGAAGGTCAACAAGCTGTCCGCCAGCTTACCCCGCAGCGTGCCGTCGATCCCTTGCACGGTCGGGGTGCCCCGGCCACGCGCGTCCGTGAGCTTGGCTTCAAGGGACCCATCAAGGCGCTTGCCTCGACCCTGCAGGATGAGATCCCCGTCGACCCGACCGTCGAAATCAGAGTCGAAGAGGTTCAAGCCCATGGCGGTCACGCGCGCACGAACGTCCGCAATGTCCCCGCTGAGTCGTCCGTCCAGATCAAGTTTGCCGCCGTCCGAGCCGGCTAGTCGCACCTTTGCGCTCCGGTCGGTGCCGTCAAAGCGGAAGAGGGCTGTCTCCACGGTATGCAAGTCGCGATTGCCCAGCGTTCCCTGGCCATCGAGCGTCATCTCATAGCCGGTCTGTACATCATCAAGTCGGCCACGCCCCTTGATGGTCCACGCACCCTGACCCGACGCGCCCCGCGCCTCCAGGACATATGGCAGGTGATCGAAAGGTCCCTCGGCCGTCAGCTGGGCTGATCGTACCGTTATCGTGGATCCGCGAGCGCGCAGGTTCTCGCCCTTGAGGTTCAAGACCGCTCGAAGGCCGCCAGCGCTATTCAGAACCTGCGCCGAGCCCTTCACGTGACCTGCGTCCAGAAACGCCCCGGCTCCGATGTCGACCGTCAGATCCACTGCCGATGCGCTGCGATTTCGGAGTGATAGGGACCCCCGGGCCTTTGCGCCGCCCGCGTCCATATTCAGGTCAGTGAGATCAAGCCCTCCCGGCGTAAACCGGAAATTCGAGCGGGCGCTGGCTGGCCCATAGTCACTGGCCGCGCCCAGCGAGACGCTGCCATTGGAGCCGTCTGAGTTACCCTGGAAGACCAGCGTCAGGCGGCCAGCCTTTAGCGGCAGGCGCGGCAGGTCGATCTGTTCGATGTCAGCCAGCAGGTCCAGCCGCGGCGCGACCAGCGTCCCCGTGACCGACCCGTTTCCCTTGGCGCGACCGGTTAGCTCCACCGGCCCCGCACGGAAAGGCCCACTGGCAGACCACGTCGATTTGAAACCGAGCGCGCCGTTTGCCTCCATCACCCCGACAAGATCAGCTTCCGCAGCCGCACCTTTAAGGACTGCACGGGAAATCGATAAGCGTCCGGCCTGCCAGCTCCCGTCAGCTTTCAGAGTCGGGGTGCCGCCCAGCAGTCGATCAAGTTCCGCCAGACCAAGCGCGAGTCTGTCTCCTGTGGCGTCGATCGACACCTGCCAAGGTGCCGCGCCGCCGCCATTGGTGGCTGATCCACCGATGATGACAGCGCCAGACGCGCCGTTTTGCGTCGCAGAAAGGTTGGAAACCCGCGCCTTGCCCGAAATTTTCAACGCACCCAGGAACGTCCGGTCGCCCGTGGCCTGCAGGCTGAGACCCGAACCCACCACGTCCAGTCGGCGGATCAGAATCCGGCCTCCGTTCTGTCGTTCGCCGGTCAGGGTCAAAGTCGGCGCGCCACCGAGGATCGCCATGACGTAGCCCGAGCCTTGACCACCGGCACCGGTCAGCGCGGTTTTCAGCAGGTAGCCGGTCTTGGTCCGTTGCAACTCAAGAGGTCCGGCGACCCGTGACAGGACATAGCCGTCGACCTCGACGCCGGAGACGGATCCCGAGCCGGCAAACCGCCAGGCTGCCGCCTCACCGGTCACAACACCCGCCAAGCGGGCTGCGCCAAGGGTCGATCCCGACAAGATCCGCGACATCGACGGTGCCTCGGCCTCAATCTGTAGACCGCTGCGCGCAAGGGTCATCTTGCCCGGATTACCCAGGCCTTTGATGTGGACCGTGACCGCATCAGCCAGCAATAGCCCGTCGAGGGCATAGACCTCGTGCGCTGACCTGGTGCCCTTCAGCGCAAACCTCACCTCAGGTCCAAGGCGTGTTGCCAGTTGCGTCGTCAGGGTGGATGCTCTCAGATCAATCCGCCCGGTAGCCTGGCCGCCCCTGGCGTTCCATGCGCCTTGCGACATCAGAGGAATGGCAGCGCCCGAGGTTGCGCGGGCGGTAAAGCGGCCCTCTGACGAGGTGCCTTCCGCGCGCGCATTGAACCCGAACGGTTGGCCGACAGGCAGACCGAGCGATCCGGCCAGCGCGCCGCCCTGCCCTTCCTGCGCCGATCCCAGCGCCTGGAACCGGTCAGCCTTCGAAATCGAGAACTCAAACGCGGCATGGTCCCCGGCATGAAGGGCGCTTTCGGCCCGGACCCGCCCGGTCTTGGTGCCCCTGCGAACCAGGTTCAGGGTCAGATCAAGGTCATAGACGCCGCGCTGGACGCTGAACGCCGGGTCGAGCAGAATCCGGCTGTGGCCCTTGTTGATGCGGACTGTAATGGGCAATCCCCGAAAGGGACGACGTGGCCCCAACTGCGGTCGGCGCAGCAGACGGATGGACTGGGCTTCAACGCGTTGCGCGGCGAATTCCCGTGCAAACAACCGGGTATAATCCCACGAAACACGTATGTTGCGAGCCTCCAGCCAGACACCGCGATCGTCTCTCAGGGTCACCCGCGTGGCCCGAAGATCTCGCCAAAGGTCGCCATCGAGACCTTCGATGCGAAGTTTTCCGAGCGGGCCGATCCGCAATCCATCGGTTTGCGTTTCGATGATGTGACGAACAGCCGGGACCAGGACGGCGTATCGAACGGCCGCCAAGGCTCCAGCCAGCACAACGACTATGGCAAGGCCGACGAACAACATCCGCCTTTGCAGGCTGCGCCTGATCGGTGCGACCGCGGCCGGGGTTTCAGCTGCGGGACTCAAAAGCTCTGTCCGATGCTGACATAGATCTGGAACGGGGCCTGCCCCCGCCGCCTCACCACCGGGGTTGCGACATCGACCCGGATCGGCGCGAAGCCAAGATTGTAGCGAGCCCCGACGCCGACACCTGCCGCCAGGTCCCCAAAATCTACCGGCCCGCCGGACCCCACGGCCCCCGCATCGGCGAACAGTACGAAACCCCAGGTGCGCGTCAGATCACGGCGCACTTCCAGTGACGATTCGAGCAGGAAGACCCCACCCCGCGGGGTCCCATCGCTCAGCCGCGGCCCGACCCCCTGATAGGAAAACCCGCGAACCGAGCCCCCGCCCCCCGCGTAAAATCTTTGGGACGCCGGGATCTGGTCGACGGTACCATTGAGAATACGTCCCAGTCGCAATCTGCCTGCGACCACCGTCTGCCCTTGTTTATCGAGCCGTTGGTAGTATGAGCCCTGGGCGACGCCCCTCAGGTACGGCAGGTTTGTGTCACCGACGATCAGGGTTGGCTCTACACGGGCACTGACCTTCCACCCCTTCGAAGGGTCAAGAGGGTCGTCGGCACGATCCAGCAGGAAGTCGCCGAGCGCCACAAGCGTCACAAGATCTCGCCCGAGTGTGGTCAGCGTCCCGGCCCTGACCTCCGTGGTCTGACTGTAGTCCAGCGACGCGCCTGCGGTGATGTACGACGTCCTGCCCTCGCGCCGCGTTACATCAGCGTGCGCACCGAACCCCATCTCGTCATAGGCATCGGTCTGGACACGATAGGCGGCGATCCCGGTCCGGAAGGTCTGGCCGGCGCGGTGCCAATGCGGCAGCGAGACATCCACGCCGGCGCGGGTATCGCGGTCAGAAACCTGTCCAAACAGCGCAATGGTGTCGGCGCGCGCCAGCCGATTGTAGTGTGTCCAGCGCGCATTCACGCCGGCACCCTCGTTGGTCGAATAGCTGGCCCCACCTTCAACGGACCGCGGCTTGCGCTCCGCGATACTGACCACCACGGGGCGGAGTGCGTTCCGGTCCGCCGCATCCGGCGAGGCCAACGCTACCGTTACAGACTCGTAGACACCAGCATCCAGCAGACGTCGCTCAAGCTCGGCGACGTCGTCAGGGTCATAGATATCGCCCGCGTTCCAGGGTGCCAGATTGCGCAAGAACCCTGGCGAGGTCCGGCTTCCTGGCTGGATATCGAGCCCCCCCAGGCGGACCAGGGATCCCGAAGCAATGCGGAAGTCCGGCAAGACGGTCTTGTCAGCGTGATCGACGAGCACGTCACGCACGGCCGTCTCGGCGTCAGCGTACCCGCGCTTTTGAATTGCCGCCAGGGCACGTCCCTCGGCGGCGATGATGTCGGCGGCGCGTCCCGGAGAACCCGTCGTCAGGGCGATGGCGTCGAACGCAATCTTCGCCGTCTCCGGGTCGGGCGACGGGGCCTTCCATGTCAGCGTCGGGTCCTTCAGGACAAACCGTTGTCCAGGTGTGATCTGCACGATCGGACGCGGTGGGTCGGTGTCGCTGACATCCGGTTCGACCTGATAGGCGTAGTAGCCCTCCGAGCGAAGAACGGCGATTGCGTCCTCGGCGGCCGCGCGGGCACGTCTGCGGGCCTCGAACCGGTTTTCGACCGGTCGATCGGTCACGCCGATCACCTTTTCGATCGTGCGCTTCAACTCGCCGTCCACGTCGCCCTGGATGGCAGCGCGCGGTTCCGCTGCCATGGCAAGCCCAGGTGCGAACAGGGCCGCCGTGGCGGCGACAGCGTACAGCAGTCGACCCAAGCCAGAATCCTTCGCCCGCGCCCGGGGTCGAGTTTAGCCGGGTCACAACCAGATGTCATCTGTCCCCCGCTGCCAACAGTGCCTGGAAATAAGGCAAATGCCTTGGTCGCTGGGTGGGCGGGCGGAATATCCCGCTTGGGCTTCCGGTCAAGCCATAAGCATCCTAAGAATTCACCCGCAACTTCGGGCCGAGGGCTTGGGATCGATCGTGAGCGTCAACCGGGACGAACCGACTGCCGATGTAGAGAGCCCAGCCAGGCCCTACGATGAAATGCTCGGCTCAGAGGACCGGGTCCGCAAGCACTATGCCGCCCTCGACGCCCGACTGGCGACGTTGTCCCCGGATGAGTTGGCGGAACGACAGAAGACCCAGGAGCGGTTTTTCCTGCTCCAGGGCATCACCTTCACCGTCTACGGCGCTGAAAGCACGACCGAGCGGATTATACCGACGGATATCTTGCCGCGCATCATACCTGCACCGGAATGGGCCCGGATTGAAGCCGGACTGACCCAGCGCCTGCGGGCGTTGAACATGTTCCTGGCAGACATCTATTCCGAGCAGAAAATCTTGATGGATGGTGTGGTGCCGCGTGAACTGATTCTGCAGGCACCTTCCTACCGGCGGGAAATGCAGAACCTGTATGTCCCGCACAAGGCCTATGCCAACGTCTGCGGCTCGGATCTGATCCGCCAGCCAAACGGTGAGTTTGCCGTGCTGGAGGACAATCTTCGCGTCCCCTCCGGCGTTTCCTACATGCTCGCCAATCGCGAGGCGTCGAAACGCGTGTTTCCGGGCACATTCCGGGGCGCTGGCGTACTGTCGATTGACCGCTATCCAGACCTGTTGCTGACCACACTGAAAAGCATGGCGGCTGACTGGCGACCCAACCCGCAGGTGGCTGTCCTGACGCCGGGTGTCTACAATTCCGCCTACTATGAGCACGCCTATCTGGCCCGGCTGATGGGGGCTCCATTGGTGGAGGGGCGCGATCTCGTTGTGCATGACAACATGGTCTTTATGC